>JAJFFP010000019.1 GCA_021776595.1 Robiginitomaculum sp.
GCCCTTCTTAAATCTGCCAATCCCGGTGCCAGTGTGCAGGACATAGAAGATGCACTTAAAGCGACGGGCGTACCCATTCTTGACACACGAAATCTTGTTATCAAACCACGTATTCGCGTCGATCGAGCCAATGATCTATTGAGTAATGGCGGCGGGGCCGGGATCGGCAATCTGGCTATTGCTCCGGCGGATGGGTTTCACAGATTTGGCAAGATTGGCAATTCGGCAAGTTTTGGCACGCAGACCTATACCCTGACCAATAATACCGGTGCCAGTGTGACCTGGAGCGTGGCAGCAGATAAACCCTTCATCGTCTTAAACAAAACTGGTGGAACTTTGGCCGCTGGTGCTTCTGATACTGTCATCGTTTCAGTTGATGCAGCCAATGTTGCAAGCGGCGGGTTTGGTGGGGAGGGTGGAATTATTACTTTCACCGTTGGTGCAGACACGGCTGTGCGTACGGCTGCTGCTGCGGCTGTGATACCTGCAAATGATGATTTTACCGATGCAGAGGTGATGTCTGGCCTTATCCTTTCATCAGTTGGTAGCAATTTTTATGCGTTAAAGGAAACAGGAGAGCCTAACCATGTAGACGGTACTACGGGTGGTAGTTCAAATGCTGGAGGCGCTTCGGTTTGGTATCAATGGATTGCACCGGAGGACGCTTCGGTAGATGTCAGCACCAACGGTAGCGACTTTGATACCGTTTTGGGTGTTTATACAGGAGCGGGCGTCTCTAGCCTTGCCGCCATCGCCAATAATGATGATGAAGACAATTTCAATAATATCCTGACATCTCGGTTGACCTTTAACGCCTCGGTTGGAACGACATATTTTATTGCTGTTGATGGTTTCGTTAACGCAAGTGGAATTCTGCAAGTGGGGAATGTTACCCTCTCACTGACGGTTACGCCATCAAGCAGTGCAAACTCTCCACCAACTGGTGAAGTCACAATAAATGGTGTGGCCACGCAAGGTGAGACGCTTACAGCCGACACATCCACAATTGCCGATCTGGATGGCCTTGGTTCATTCAGTTTTCAGTGGCGGCGCGGCGGCACCAACATTGCGGGAGCGACAGCCTCGGCCTACACTCTGGCCCAAGCCGATGTGAATTCCACCGTTGATGTGATGGTCAGTTATACCGATGGTGGCGGTACAGCCGAGAGCCTGACCTCTCTTCCTATCGGAGCTGTGGCCAACGTAAATGATGTTCCCACAGGCGAGGTAGTTATCACGGGTACAGTAACGCAAGGACAGACCCTGAACGCCGATACTTCAACTGTGGCCGATCTGGATGGTTTGGGGCCACTACTCTACCAATGGCACCGGGATGGCGTGGATATATCCGGAGCCAACGTATCAACTTACACACTAACGCAAGCAGATGTAGGAAGCGTCATAACAGTGACAGTCAACTTTACCGATGGTTTTGGAGCTAGTGAGAGCCTCACATCTGCCCCTACAGGCACGGTGCAAGGGCTGACTCAATTCGTCCTGACGGTGGCCACAACCGGCCCGGGTTCTGGCACCTTGTCCAGCAACCCTGCGGGTATCGACTGTGGTGCAGACTGTGAAGAACCTTATGATTCGGGCACCAGAGTCTCTCTGACCCATTCCGCCTTGGCTGATAGTGTTTTTAAGAATTGGAGTGGCGATTGTGCGGGTTCAGGTGCCTGTGTGGTTACGATGGATCAGATCCGTAATGTCAACGCCCGCTTTGAGTTGACCGCACCTGACCCCACCACCTTGTTTTCCTCCGTTTTACCTTCGGCCCGTTCCGGCTCGATGGGGGCAGCACCTGATGCCCCGGGCCGCAGCCGCCCGCAGGCGTTGGGCGATCCGGTAACGGTATTTGCCAGCGTAATTAATGCCGGGGCCAATGTGGCACAAAGTTGCATAATCGGCGTTCCGGCCAGCGCCCCTGTGAGTTTAGGTTATCAGGAAACCGATGCGGTCAACGCCCCGGTGGGTGTTCCTGATGCACCGTTTGATGTAGCGCCTGCGCAGATACGCTCGTTCGTATTAGCTCTGACGCCAATCGCCTTGAGTACGGGGGAGAACGTGTTTCCAGATTTCGTCTGCGACAATGCTAACGTCGATGCAATACCCGGGGTGAACACGGTGTTTTTATCCATTGATGATCATGAGGTGCCGGACATCCTGTCTATTGGATCAACGCCCTCGGGTGATGGTATTATCACTGTGCCGTCAGGTAGTCTCAGCTTTATGACCGCTTCGGCAATCAATATTGGTGCTGGTGATGCTGTAGGATCGGCTGATGCGGCCGTTACCGTATCGGTGGATACTGGTGCGGCCGCCTTATCCGTGGAGCCACAGCTTTGCGAGACCGATGCCAGCTCGGCCTGTATTACACCACTGGGCACGGCCCCGGTAAGCACGGTGATCGGCAGCAGTCCCAGCTTTTTTGCCATTTTTGTAAGTGACCAGTCCGGCGGCAATGGTGTTCCCCTTGATCCGGCAAATGCAAGAGTGTTCTTGCGGTTTAAGGATGCAGCGGGCACAACCCGTTCAGTAACCAGTGCGGCGGTGAGAGTGCCTGCTGCGGCGGACTTGCCGGTACGGGGCGCTGGTGGCCTTCCCATAGGCCGCTGGGCCGTAACGGTGCGTAAAACTATCGGCATCAGACATGCGCAAAACCCAGGTGTGTTGTATGTTTGGCCTGACGGTTTAGCGCGGCTGGAAAGCGCTAATGATAATTTTGACCTGCAGTTACTGCCAGATAGCGACGCCTACACTCTCGGCGCTTTTGGCGGACTGGAAGAAAAGGGCGTGTTAAGCGGGCAGTTCACCGTCAAGCATTCGCTCTTTATGGTCGATCAACGCAAAGACCACCGCCTCGACATATGGGGCGTACATGATGCACGTGGGCTGGATGGTGAAAATATTATGTTTGAAATCAAATAAGTTGGTAGCTGTAACTCTAATGCAGGTGCCAATTTCAATCTAATATGTAGTTTGGCGTGCTTCCTATACGCTTCCAAATCAAAATTCACGATGTGCACCAACAGCAAAAAACCCGCTAAGTCATTGACTTAGCGGGTTGAATTGGCTCCTCGGACTGGACTCGAACCAGTGACCCGCTGATTAACAGTCAGCTGCTCTACCAACTGAGCTACCGAGGATCAGATCGCCCTGCAAGAGGGAGAGCAGCGCCTATAGCAAAGCCTATGGCGGTGCGAAAGTCTGAAAATGCACTTGGTGTCGTGAATTGCAGTGTTATGCCAGTTATCAGCGACCAACTTGCAAAAAAAAAGGGAGCCGAAAACCGGCTCCCGAAAGGCGTTGGGTGAATGGTGGGGTGTCTTCAGGGAAGACAATGACAATATCCCAAACAAACCTTAATATTGAGTTAAAGCCTCTTGCAAAGTTAAGCATTGGATTCATGGAGCTTTCCAGCCTGTCAACGAACATGGTTAACAGGGCCTTTGCAATACCAAACCCGCTTTACTGGTTATACAAAATAAAGCGCCGGTTGGCGGGTTGTATGGGGCGGTTATTATGGTCAAATAATCCTGCAAATGCCTCTATCTGTGCTTTTGAGGCTTCCAGTGGTACGGCAAAGACGGCCCAACTGACAATTTCAGAGCATGGCGGTGTGGTGAGTGAACCGGCATAGCGGTAATACGCGCGCTGACGCGGCAAGAGTGTTTTGGGCTTGATTTTTTTCTTGCCCATTATCTCGCCTTTTTCAAGCGGTGCCATATCCCATATTTTTTGCAAGGTTGGATTGTTGGCACCCTCTTTGAAAAATATACCAATGACCCCCAATGTGCCATCATTGGCCTTGTGCACAAAATGTGCTTCCAGTGGGTAATGCAGGCCGTTTATCGTATGCTCACTTTTATAATGAAAATGAAACTGCAGCAGGGTGTAGCTTTTATCATCGAGAACCATGGCGCCCTTTTCCCCGGTATTGATCCGAATGGTGTGGCCATTATTGACAACATGAGGCGTGAAGGACTTCCATTTGATTTCAATGGGGGAAGGCACGACCGCCCTGGCGTCTTTCAGGTCTATTGGTGATTGTTGGGAGCCGCTGGCACAGGTGGCGAATTCGGTATCCAGTGCACCCCAGTTTTCCGGTCCGTCATGCCCTGCATAGCTCCAGTGCGGTGCCGCATGAGTGGTTTCGCTGGTTGCTTGCGTATGTGTCTGGTCATTGCCGGTGTCAGCCAATGCCTGATAGCCAGAAAGGCTAAAACCAAGGCATAAAACAATTATAGTTATTGTATAAAAACGCATCCGCACTTCTCCTATCGGTGAATCGCCCCTAAGCACGATGATCCTAGCCGATACGATGTAAGGCCGCTATTAAAATTTGAAATTGGAGGCCCCGCCCGGAATCGAACCGGGGTGCAAGGATTTGCAATCCTCTGCGTCACCACTCCGCCACAGGGCCAATATGTTTTATGGAGTCATTTCATGACGCCGCTGGCGTTCCTATAACCGGTCTTTATGCCAAGGTCCATGCGTCGATTCACCTGATTGCACGTTTTGTCTGCACAGCGTAGAAGGGGCATGATTTTGATGGTTTAAGGGAATCAGTTGCCATGTATGATGTCAAAGCCGCCCGGCAGGCTATGGTGAATAGCCAAATTCGCGTGAATGACGTTACCGATCCGCGTTTGCTGGAGGCTTTGTCCACCACTCCAAGGGAATTGTTTGTGCCAAAAGCGCAGGCGGCAACCGCCTATGGGGAAAGAGACGTTCCGCTGGATGACGGACGGTTTCTTATCAAACCCCGTGAGTTTGCCAAACTGGTTGATGCACTGGAAATTGCGCCCGGCGATCTGGTGCTCAACATCGGTGCCGGGCGCGGCTATAGCGCCGCGATCCTGGGGGCGCTGGCCGAGACCGTGGTGGCGTTAGAGCCCATAATTGCCCTGCGCGATTGTGCTGAAAATGCACTGGCGCTTGTGCATGCCGATAATGTCGCGGTCATTGATGGTGATGTGCGCGCCGCTGCACCGGATCAAGGTCCTTTTAACGTCATCTTTGTTGAGGGCGCGGTGGCCGCTGTGCCGCAAAGCTGGCTCGATCAACTGGCGGAAAATGGTCGTCTGGGTGTGTTTGAACGGCGAGGTGATGTCGGGCACGCTGTGATTTACCTGCGCACACATGGTGTGATCGGGAACAGGGTTGTATTTGATGCCAGCGTTCCTTATCTGCCTGGTTTCGAGCCGGTCAAAGCATTTTCTTTTGCACAATGAGCGCTTTACCGGTTATAGCTTGGACATGGAAATGAAACTGATCGTTTTAGTCTTTGTGTCGATGACTCTTTTTGCCGGGGCGGCACATGGAGAATCACTAAAAGATGCGCTGGCGCTGGCCTACACCACCAACCCGTTATTACAGGCGGAGCGTGCGGGTTTGCGGGCCACCGATGAGCAATTGGCGCAGGCCCGTGCCCGGCGTTTGCCTTCGGCGCAACTTGATGCCAGTTACGGATATTCCAAGGTCAAGCAAGCCAGCCCGTTCTTTTCCGATACGTCCGGCTTTCAGCCACGCTCTGCCGGCGTGGCGCTAAACCAGACCCTCTATGGTGGCGGTGCTATTCAGGGCGGTATCGATGCCGCCAAAGCCAATATCGAAGCCGGGCGCGCCAATCTGATGGGGGTGGAGCAAACGGTATTGCTGGATGCGGCCACGGCGTATCTTGATGTTTTGCGTGATATGGATGTGGCGCGTATCCGCCGTAATAATGTGGCCGTGCTGGAACGTCAGCGCCAGGCGGCGCAGGACCGTTTTGATGTCGGTGAAATTACCCGCACAGATGTAAGCCAGGCCCTGGCACGGGTGGCCGGTGCGCAGGCGCAATTGCAAGCCGCCCTTTCCACGCTGGCCAATAGCCGTGCCGCTTATGAGCGCGTTGTCGGGCGTATGCCGGGCTCGCTGGAAGCGGTGGAGGCGCTGGAAAATGTGCCGGAAGATCTGCAAAGTGCCCGCCAGACAGCCGGTGATCAATCACCAGTGATTCGCGCCGCCATCCACGCTGAAGAAGCCGCACGGCACCAGATCAGTGTCGCCAAAGCTGGCCTCAAGCCTAATGTTTCGGTGGGCGTCAATGGCAGCACGGCCAGAAATGGCGGTTTTCCGGGGCAGAAAGTTGACAGTTTTGCGGCGGCGGCCCGGTTGTCGATTCCAATATTTACCGGCGGATTGAGCCAGTCCCAAACCCGTGCCGCCAGGCAACGCGCATCGCAAGCGCGGCTGCAATTGGCCCAGACCAGACGGCAGGTGAACGAACAGGTGGCGCGGGCATGGAGCGCCCTGATTGCCGCGCAAGCCGTTATTTTATCAAGCCAGGAGCAGGTAAGGGCCAACGAGCTGGCCTTTGAGGGGGTTGAGCAGGAGGCACAGGTTGGCTTGCGCACCACCCTTGATGTACTTGATGCGGAACAGGAATTGCTAAATGCCAGACTGACGCTGACCAATGCCGAGCATGATGCGGTGCTGGCGGCGTTTGGCCTGGTGGCCACCACCGGACAACTGACCGCCCAGGCACTGGATTTGCAAGTTGCGATTTATGATCCGAATTCTTATGGAAAAACGACCGCTAGAGGGTTGTTTGATACCCGCATTGACGAGTAAACATAGTTCAGGTGGCTGGACAGGGGCGTTAATTTCGCCTTAGCCTGAAACATTGATTTGAAAAGATACGAGCGCGCATCATGGCTGAAGAAACTGCAGAGAGTGAAGCTGAACCAACCATGGAGGAAATTCTGGCCTCCATTCGTCGTATTATTTCTGAAGACGACGAAGATGCGCCCAAAGCTGAAGAAGCGGCGACGCCGGAACCGGAATCCGAGCCAGAGCCTGTAACCGCTTCTGAACCGGAACCGGAACCGGAATTACCACCCGTAGCTGAGGAAGAAGAGGCGGTTCTGGAACTGACTGAAGTAGCCGAACTGGGTGATGATATTATTCTTCTTGATAAGGAAGATGAGGAAGAAGAGCCGATTGCTGAAGCGGAGCCGGAACCTGAACTTGAAGCGGAACCAGAACCGGAACCGGAACCAGAACCAGAACCTGAACCTGTTCTTGATCCTGAACCGGTCATGATTGAGGTGGAAGCCGCCAATGATGATATTGAAGATATTTTGGGTGAGGCAAGTGCAGCGGCGGCAGCAGGATCATTAAACACACTGGCGCAAAATATGCGCGTTGCCCAACAGGATGGTCAGACCATTGAAGGGGTGCTACGCGAATTGCTGCGCCCCATGCTCAAAGCCTGGCTGGATGAAAACCTGCCCGCCATTGTGGATGCCAAAGTGGAAGAAGCCATAGACAAGGTGGTGCGCCGCACCCGTATATAATCAAAGACTTCGTCCAAGCCTTATTATTGAAAGCAAACGTGTTCTGGCGATAGACCAGATACGTTACCGAGCATATTTCCATGTTAGAAAAGACCTTTAATCCATCAACAAGTGAGCCGCAGCTTTATGAGCGCTGGGAGAAATCCGGTGCGTTTCAGCCAAAGAATGATCCGGCGGCTGGTCCCTATTGCATTGTCATTCCGCCGCCCAATGTCACCGGCTCGCTGCACATGGGCCATGCGCTGAATAATACCTTGCAGGATGTGCTGATCCGTTTCGAGCGTATGCGCGGCAAATCTGTGCTCTGGCAACCGGGTATGGATCATGCGGGCATTGCCACGCAAATGGTGGTGGAGCGGCAACTGGCCGAGGATGGTAATCAGGGCCGACGCGAGCTGGGCCGCGACGCTTTTGTCGAAAAAATATGGCAATGGAAAGCCAAATCCGGCGGCACGATCACGCAGCAATTACGCCGCTTGGGGGC
>JAJFFP010000020.1 GCA_021776595.1 Robiginitomaculum sp.
TAATTTTATACAATTCTGTTTGACAGGGAAGGTCAAGATGCCAGCAAATGCGGTGAAGCACAGGTTTATCCCTATGCGAGACGCATTTGCGCCGCAGATTGGCTTTTCCTGTCAAACCCGTAAGGGCGCGGCGTCTTGTGATGTTGAATACGTCAAAATGGCTTGAAAATATTGGTATTTCCTGCGCCCTTTCTCCTGTTCAACCTCAAAACTCGCGCGCGCAGAATGGATCAAATTAATAGGTCCTGACCCTAATTTCATTTAATCGTAATGGCACACAGTTTGGCCATGGCTTTTTTACCATAGACACGCTTCAGCGGCAGACCGTGCACCACCCGGCGATAGGCAGGGGCCCCGTTGATCCTGACCCAGGCGGTCAAGGCAATTTTTTTATGGCGGTGGCAATATCTATCGCGTCCTTGTTCACCAATTGAAAAGGACCAGTTTATCGTAACATCACCACTGGCAGTCTTATGATCCGCAGGGTTACGGTCCAATGTTTCTTCTGCTTTTCCAGACCCCGTGGTACCCGTGTCCGGTTCAACCCATTGATGGTTTTTATCCATGGCTGATAGCGCCAATTGCATGGAAATCGCCCGTTGATAATCTTCTTTCGCCAGACGCACAATCAACGGTCGGCGCGGGTATCTTAGCGGATCAATCCCCGGCAAATCTTCATCACCCTTGATAACTTGCAGTGCAAAGTCTTCTTCCTGAAGAACCGTATCATTACTGACGACCCGTATGGTCACTATGACATGATCGGCATACGCGATATCGGCCGGCAGAAGCACAGCGGCGCGGCTGCTCACCAGATCAATGCTATAGGGGTCAAGTTTTTTTAGTGATAAAACTGTGCCGATATCAATATACAGACAGGCTGACACAAAAAGCGGTAAGAGCAGGATCAGCGCCAGCCTTGTTTGTAATATCCGCATCATTATACCCCAGATTTTAATGGGTTATGCTGCGCTATTACGGTATTTTCATGACAGCAACTATCGGTTTACCGTGCTCATATCCCCATAGCGATCGCCTTTAACGTTGGCAGAGAGTGCGTCTAGCTGTGCCAGATCGTTATCATCCAGTGTGATGTTCGCGGTTTGCAAATTACTTTGCAGGTTTTTGACCTTTGTAGTGCCGGGGATGGCAAGAACATGTTTGCCCTGTGCCAACACCCAGGCCAATGCAATTTGCGCCGGGTGGGCCTGATGACGAAGCGCCACTTGGCGAACCGTTTCCACCAGCGCCAGATTGGCCTGGTAATTTTCGCCAGCAAAACGCGGCTGGGTATGGCGGTAATCCCCTTTTTCCAATGCCTTGCCTGCGGCGTTATATTGCCCGGCCAGCAGACCACGACCCAGCGGCGAATAAGCCACCAAAGACACACCAAGCTCAATACAGGCTGGTATTACCCCGTTTTCAATATCCCGACTGAACAGGGAATATTCAGACTGCACGGCAGCAACCGGATGCACGGCACAGGCACGGCGCAGGGTTTTTGCCGAACACTCGGATAATCCGACCGCCTTGATTTTACCTTCCTTTACCAGGGCAGCCAGGGTCTGCATGGTATCCTCAACAGGCGTTTTTGGATCCATGCGGTGCTGGTAATAAAGATCAATACAATCAACCCCCAGTGCCTTTAACGAGCCTTCGCAAGACGCGCGCAATGCCGCTTCTGATCCATCCAGACCGATTACGGCACCGCTATCGCGATCACGCGCAATACCAAATTTAGTGGCGATCGTGACCTCATTCATTTTACCCTCTAAGGCTTTGCCCAGCAGCTTTTCATTGGCGCCCATGCCATACATTTCTGCCGTATCAAAATGATCAACCCCCTGATCAAAAGCAAATTGAAGCGTGGCCACAGCCTCGGATTCATTGATGGGCGTGCCGTAAAATTCTGAAAACCCCATACAACCCAAACCAATGGGGTTAACGGTGTGTTCGCTTTTACCGATCTGTCGTTTGTGCATTGAATTTATCTTTCCTGTTGTGCTTTATGCGCCGTTAAACCGCCGCTCTTGACAGAGATTAGACGCACCCGGATGTGTGCTCCACTCGCTTTTCCGAAATTTAGTTCTCACAAAATTTACGACCTGACAGGTGACCGCCAGCAGAATTCACTCAAATTATCATGCTCTCGCATGCAATGGTGAGCGCTCACTCATTATTATATCGGGAAATTCGCGTCAAGTGGTGTCAGGATATCAGGATGTCAGGCTTTCAGGCTTTAGTGCTTCCACGGGCAAGTCCAGGGTCAGGGCCCTATAGCTTTACGGCACTGTTCCCAGACGTAACGGCCCAGGAATCATAGGCAGCCTGACAGGCGTCTTTGATTTCAGCTTGCTGCCATTGCCGTCCAGTAATTTCGGCCCGCAATAGCGTGATGATGGGCGCATAAAAAAGGCTGATCAGCAGATCAGGGGTTATGTCCTTGAACGCCCCTGCGGCTACGCCATCATCACGCAAACAGGTCAGCACACAGGCCATATCATTGTGCGCCTTACCACCCTCTTTTCCCATCAAGGGGGTTTCGGCAAACCGCTGGGCAAATACCAGTGAGTCCGGCATGGCACGATAAGCGGAAAAAATCGTCTGCCAGAGGTGTGTAAAGCGCGTGTGGGGGGATGCTGCTTTGTCATAACCCTGCAAGGCTGCCTGAAAGACCTCGCCTTTAATACAGCGATAAAGACTAAGCATCAGATCGTCTTTATTTTTGAAATGCCGGTAAATAGACCCCTCTGCCAGCCCGGCTTTATTGGCAATGCGCGCCGTAGTCGCACCGGCAAAACCGTCCGCCGCCACCAGACTCAACGCAGCCTGCATGATTTTAGTTTTGGTGTCTGGGGAACTTGTGAGCATAGGGTAACTATATATTTGCAATCTGCAGAGGCAAGTATGCCGTTATATGGACTTGGGTCCAACTCGATTGGACCACCTCACCATTAACTGTCCATACCCAATCATCTAACCGTTTTCGCCAAAACCGTCTTCGACCAGTGCGCTCAGCGTGTCCAGAGCTTTGCAAGCCTGTGGCCCGCTGGCGCAGATTGTCAACCTGGTTCCCCTGGCAGCGGCCAGCATCAGCAATTCCATGATCGAATCCGCTGAAACCGGCGGCCCGCCAGCACTGACGACTACGTTGGCATTAAATTTCTGGGCGCAGGTGACAAAACGTGCCGATGCCCGTGCGTGCAGACCACGCGAATTATTGATTACCACCTCTTTACAATGCGGCGTTTCGACCTCACTCATGATTTTCCCTGCGCAATGGCTGAGCCCAGGGCAATATAGCGCGAACCGGCATCCAGTCCTTGCGCCGCCAGTTCAGCGAGGCTCGTGCGGCCACGGGCCTCGGCAATTTTGATCAGCATAGGCAAGTTAGCCCCTGCCAACACTTCGACCTTGTCTTTTTCCATCAATGACAAGGCCAGATTAGAAGGGGTGCCGCCAAACATATCGGTAAGGATTAAAACCCCTTCGCCCTCATCGGTGGCGCGCACTGCTTCGGCAATATCCTGACGGCGCTGATCCATATCATCATCAGCACCAATACAGATGCTACAGGTGTTTTTCTGCACACCGACCACGTGCTCCATAGCGGCAACAAACTCTTTCGCCAATTGCCCATGGGTTACAACGACCAATCCGATCATGGCAACAATCCGGTCATCAATGCCCCCACACCCGATTCAAGTTGAAGCATCTAACCCCATGAAAGAGGCGATGCAAAGTGGTTTTTAAGCACGCAGGTCAGTTGGCAGCTCAACCACAAAGCGCGCCCCGGTTTTCTGACCAGGTTTTGCGGCATTATCGACAACTGGCGGGAAACGATTTTCCGCCCGGATGTGCCCCTTGTGGGCAGCGCATATCTGCCGGGCAATGGCCAGTCCAAGACCAGAATGCGCGCCAAAGGCTTCGCCCATGGGCCGATCCGTGTAAAAGCGGGTGAAAATGCTCTCCAGGCTTTGGTCTGGTATGCCCGGCCCTTCATCTTCAACGATGATTCGCACCTTGTCCGGCGTATTGCTTTGCCGACCCATAACCGGTTCCAGTCGGACCTGGACCTGCGCCCCCTTGGGGCTGAAGGTCAGTGCATTATCAATCAGGTTGGAAAACACCCGCGCCAGCGCATCTTCCGCGCCATAGATAATGGCCGGTGTTTGCGGGTCTATATCCAGTTTGACAGACACCTGATCGCCCAGACCATTATGGCGATACCCTTCTACCAGATTGGTCAGCAGGCGTGGCAGATCAACCGGTTCGGCTCTGGTGCGCGCCAGATCTGCATCCAGTCGTGAATAGGCGGAAATATCGGTAATCATCCGGTTCAGGCGTTGCACATCATTTTGCAAGATTTTCAGCAACTTTGCCCGCCGCGCCGGATCTTTGATCCCAGGCAGGGTTTCAACTACGCTCTGAATAGACGTCAGGGGGTTTTTGATTTCATGGGCGACATCGGCGGCAAAACTTTCAATCGCCCCCAGCCGGTCGTAGAGCGCAGCGGTCATCGCTTCAAAAGCCTGTGAAAGATCACCGATTTCATCGCGCCGTCCTGAAAGTTCCGGCATGGTGCGGTGCGGGCCGCCGCGACGAATATGTTCTGCAGCACGGGCCAGCTTGCGTATGGGCCGGGCAATAAAAATAGTCAACAAGGTCGAGGACAAAAGCGTTACCAACACGGCCACCAGTATGAAAGGCACCAGCGCGCGTCGTTCGGCAGCAATAATGGCATCCACATCACTGGATTCTACGGTGATGACCCCCAACACCGCCGCCACCCTTTGCACCGGAACGGAAACCGAGACCAGACGTTTGCCATCTTGAGCAATACGTTCACCGGCAACCGCTTCGCCCAATAGCGCCAGACTAACTTCTTCGGAAATGGTCCGGGTATAAGCGCCGATACGGCGTTTGAAGGGCGGTAGATTACGCAAGGTATCAATGGTGCCGGTTACAGCTTTTTCTATGGATACCCGCCAGCCTTCGGGTTCAGGCACCGGATCCAATGGGTCCACGCGCACCCTGTCCAGCAAGATCGCACTATCGGTGACCAGCGCCCCTTTGGCGTCAAACAAACGCACCCTTGCCGCTTCATCAGCCAGATAAAGACTGCTCATTACAGAACGGGCGCGGGCAACATCAAGCACCGGGGCCGGTTCGCCAATTGTCGCAGCTTCTTCCAGTACCCCGGCGATTAATTCAGCCTGGGAGCGCAAATTGGCAATACGGGCCTCGATCAGCCCTTCACGCATCTGGTCGAGCACCAGCACACCGGCCAGTAATACAAATAACCCCGCCATATTGGCCAGTAGAATTTGTGCGGAAAGGCGGGACCAGGCCCGCGCCTTATGGCGCCGATGGGCCGTTTCTGTCATTAGGCGGTATAGCGATAGCCGACACCATAAAGTGTCTCAATGGCATCAAATTCAGGATCTACAACACGAAATTTCTTGCGCAGGCGTTTGATATGCGAATCAATCGTGCGGTCATCCACATAAATCTGATCATCATAGGCCGCATCCATCAACTGATCGCGGCTTTTGACATAACCTGGTCGCTGGGCCAGCGCCTGAAGGATCAAAAACTCTGTAACTGTTAACCGCACCGGCTTGCCGTCCCACAAACAGGCATGGCGGTTTGGATCCAGTGTTAACTGGCCGCGTACCACCACTTTTTTGTCACCTTCTTCGGCGGTTTCACCACCCATATCGCCCTGGGCACGGCGCAAGATAGCTTTGATACGGCTGGCCAGCAGGCGTTGGGAAAAGGGTTTGGTGACATAATCATCAGCCCCAAGGTTGAGGCCCAGCGCTTCGTCAATCTCATCATCCTTGGAAGTCAGGAATATCACTGGAATGTTGGAGGTTTGGCGCAAGCGGCGCAGCAATTCCATACCATCCATGCGCGGCATTTTGACATCCAGTATGGCCAGTTCCGGCGGGTGGCGGGTCAGGCCGCCAAGCGCCGCCGCCCCATCACTATAGGTCTGCACCTGATAGCCTTCACCCTCCAGAAACATGGAAACCGATGTGAGGATATTTTCGTCATCATCGACAAGTGCGATTGTGGTCATCTGGACCCCCTTGAGTTTGAATCATCATGATAATGCTATCGGAGCCTAAATACAAAGCCGGGCGTAAAGTCGGCCAAATTGAGGCCTTCACCAGACCTTAAAGGGTTATGGTTAAGCTAATAGCCTCAATTCGGGGGTTTTGCATGAGTGCAGAAATACATTTTGAGGTTTTTGTAAAGAAGAACCGCAAGGCCGGGTGGCATCTGGAACGCGCCTTTGAAGGCCGGCAGGAAGCCCTTGATCTGGCAAACGCTCAATTGACCGCTCTGCCCAAAGGTTCAGTCAGGGTGACCAAGGAATCTTATGACGAAGCCCAGAACAGTTTTCTGACGGTTACGATTTTTGAAGAAGGCGCAGAGCGCCACAAGCGGGTGATCAGCGCCAATAATAAAATGGAGCCGACCTGTAATTCACCTGATGATTTTTATACGGTCCATACCCGGCGCACCCTGGGGCGGGCTTTGGCACCATGGCTGCGGCAAAACCGTGTCAGTGCACTGGAATTACTGCATCGCACGGATCTGGCAGAAAAGCTGGCCGCCGCCGGACATGATCGCCAGCACGCCATTCAAAAAGTTGCGATTGCCCAGGCTGGTGCCATGGAATGTTCCGTGCAGCATATTGTGCGCCGCCTGACCGAGCTGGCCGATCAAGCCACAGATCATTTGCGAAGTGCAAAGACACAAAAGCGCACTTTAGATTTTAATAAACGTGGTTTTGCCGCCACTTTGGTACAAGCGATCGAGCATAAAGAACCTGTTTTTGCCTTAAATTGCGCACTGGCAGGACGCATGGCCGGCATTAAAGACTGGCCTGAGAAAATTTCTTTCCTGGCCAGTTGTGTCAGCGATGCGCTGGTCGAAAGCGATGATGACAATGTTGGCCTTGGGGTGCTGGATGCGTTTTTGGCTGATATGACCGCTCTGCCCCATGCGCTGGATGTTTGCATTAATGGTGAAGAGCTGGGCGACCGACTGGATCGCATCACAGATATTTTATGCGGCAAAGCCCCCGATGAGGCCAGTGATAGCGCCAGCATGCTGGCCATTGCCATCAGTTCAGGTAAACTGCCGCAGACGCAAAGCGCACTGATTTCCCGCGTGTTCAAGGAATTGCTGGGCCCGCGCCGCCTGTATCCAACACGATTTGTCGATGAAGTGGCGCTTAATCGTTCGCTCGCCAACCGGCTGGTGACATTGCCGTCGGCACTGGCACCGCCTGAGCAATTGGGAGAGGCTTTTATCATTCGCTCGTCTCGTCTTTTGGAATCCGACTCTATTGAACGGCTAATGATGAGTGCTGAAAATCCGGGTGAAGAAGTCCATACCCTGATAGGTTTTGAGCAAAGCATAGTCGGCGAGCATAACAAGCACAGGCTGGCCACATTTATACGGGCCATATTAGGCGCGCATAAAACTGAACGGTGGTTTTGCAATGCAGGGAATGCACTATTCAAGCGTTTGAGCATATGCACACACGCGCAAAACCTGGTTCTGAAAGGCGGTTTCGAAGCCGAAGACAAAGCCGGCATCAGTGCCCGGCTTGACGGTCTGTGCTATGAAGCCCTGCGTCAAAATAAAGCGCTGGAACAGATTGAATGTCGCGATATTTCACCGGTGCAAAAGGCCATTATCTTGCTCAAATTACCCGATCAGGGACTGATCACCATGGGTAAATGTGCCGAAGAGGCAAGCCGCCGGGCCATGCGCTATCTGCGCACCAATGAGGTGCGAACGGCCATGGGCAATGACCCCGGCGGGCAGTTCAAGGAACTTGGTGCCTTATTGCAACGCGCCAAAGAACGCGTGGCCTGAATGATCAGTGGGCATCCGCGCCGCGCTGATCAAACATTTCCCACACCCCGTCGGCGCCGTGCCAGTCACCTTTGGTGGCACCTTTTGAGTATTCCGTGGCTCTGGCTTCAAAAAAGTTGGCATGCTCCACCCCATTCAGGATTTCGCTTAGCCAGGGCAGCGGGTGTTTGGAAACACCATATACCACAGGCAGGCCCAATTGGCCCAGCCGCCAGTCGGCGATATAGCGAATATAGCCTTTAATGTCGGCAGCATTCATGCCTTCGACCTCGCCCATCTCAAAGGCCAGGTCGATAAACTTGTCTTCCAGACCAACAACGGTTTTACAACAATCGACAATATCATCGGCCACCGCTTTGGTAACGCAACCGGTTTCGCGTGAAAACTCATGATACATTTTGATCATGCCTTCACAGTGCAGGCTTTCATCGCGCACCGACCAGGAAACAATCTGGCCCATGCCCTTCATTTTGGAAAAACGGGGAAAGTTCATCAACATGGCAAAGGAGGCAAACAGTTGCAAACCTTCGGTAAAGCCGCCAAACATGGCCAGCGAGCGGGCAATGTCCTCATTGGAACTGGTGTCAAACTTTTGCATATAATCATGTTTGGCAGCCATGCTTTCATATTCCATAAAAGCGGAAAACTCGCTTTCCGGCATACCAATGGTTTCCAGCAGCAGCGCGTAGGCGGCGATATGCACCGTTTCCATATTGGAAAACGCCGACAACATCATCTTTACCTCTGTAGGTTTAAAGATGCAGGCGTAATGCTCCATATAGTTATTATTGACCTCAATATCGCCTTGAGTAAAAAAGCGGAAAATCTGGGTCAGCAAATTGCGTTCACCATCGCTCAGGCGCGTGGCCCAGTCGGAACAATCCTCACCCAGCGGCACTTCTTCGGGCATCCAGTGCACCTGTTGCTGTTTTTGCCAGAAATCATACGCCCAGGGGTAGCGAAACGGCTTATAGCCAATTGACGGCGTCATTAACCCCGGCAGGGATGAGGATTTACGCATTTCAGATTGCCCCTGTGAATATTGAATCGCACCATCTACCCCAACATATTGGGCTTAAAGTGCAGTTAACCACAAGGGGCTGTGTGCTCTTATCCACAGGTTTGGGCTAATTATATGCAGGATGACGTTATACCTTCCCGGGTCACCCCGGATACCTCACAGGGTCACCCCGGACCTGATCCGGGGACCATGGTGAATTGGCAAGGCCCTGTGGAGACGTTATCGCATCCGCCACAGACTGAAGATCAAACCAAGAATAACACCTGCACCAACGCCAGCGCCCATGGATATATCAGGGCCAGCGCCCACCGCCGCGCCTATGCCAACAAAAACCGGAAACCAAGGTGAAAATGGTTTTTTGGCGCAGAATTCTTTTACATAGGCACGCATTTTTATGTCATCTTTCCTGTTCACTATGGAAAGGTAACGTTGCATTTCATGATAATTTTGTCAAGCGTGCATGACATCATGGCATGGGCATGCGAAATTCAAAGGTCACAGATTTGCTACCATTACTACCGACGTCTAAAAAATTTACTTTGAGGCTGTTGGCCGTGCAATCTGTAACCCATGCGCCGTCTGCGCCCAAGTTTGCGGACATAGTAAAGCCATCAGACAAAATTTCTGTCCCGGCGGCGTCCTTGATGCGCAACCTGCCTGCTTTTAGATCGCGAACGCCATCCAAAGCCAGAAATGGGCTGGTTTCAAATGGATTCTCTGCCGTCGCCAGTTCTCCGGAGATATCAAAATCTCCCTCCGCCACTGTAATCATGCCCGCAAAGGAGAACGCTTCGGGACCAGCCTGGTCTTTACGGGTCACCGTGGTTGTGCCGACCTTGACCCCCCGTAAATAAACATCAAATACTTTGTCGGAAGCGATATTGCGCACTATGGAGCAATTTTGCACAGCCAGCCAATTCATGCCGGTGGCCTGAATATTGGCGCTGCTGGTCGGAAGTGTTTTTGGCCTGGAAAGTCCGGAAAATGTGCCGTTTTTTTCGGGCTTATCGCCTTGTGACGTGAAACTGTAGGTGCCTCTAACCGAGCGCCCAAAGTCGAAATTGGCGACAAAATTGCCGCGCAGGGGCGGATTGTTCAAAAACACATCGGGAATAAAAACCATCTCCCCGGCAAAGGTTTTGGCTGCGGGATCAAAGGTGCCTTCAAGAGTAAACACCTGATCCATTTCGCCAACAAAATTGCCATTGCCATCCACCACATTGAAGCGATGATAGATGCCTACGACCTTACCATCAGTATTGATGCCAAGTGAGCCCACAGAGATGAAATCACTATTAGGGTCATTAACCAGGTCACGCATGCGTAATTTGTATTCCCCGGCAAAGAAGCTTAGATCCGGTGTGGCGGAAACGACCCCCGGTGGCGCGGTATAGGCCACCGAGGCGCGGCCCCGGATGGTGCCGTTAATGGCGGCAGGCGGCGCTGCGCCCGCCCCTTCCGGGTCATCAGGCGCGACAGCAGGGTCAGAGAACACCACCGAAATGCGGATATATTCAGGGAATAATGGCGCACCAAGACCCGCATTGGCAACGGCAATCACCGTGAAGGTTTTGGCGGTGCTGCCCACATCCATGGTGATGGCAGGCGTTGGCGGGGCCAGGCAGGCCGCCGTTACCGGATTTGTCTCGCAAATGGAAAGCGTTACCCCCAGCCCTTCGTCGAAATCTCCAAAGGTCGGCGTAACATCGACCATGGCCGAGCCACCGCCGGAGCCTATATTGACCACCGCGCCACCTGCCGCCTGTGCCCCGCCCGCCGTATCGATGCGCATCACACCGTCCCCCGACGGCGTGGCAAAAATGGCGATCAGGTCCGGCGGATCACCGGCCGAGGCGGTGAGGAATAAATCATTTACATCCTCAAACACAAACGGAGTGGAATTATCGCACCGGTAATTCAGGTGAATGCGCCCCTCAAAGGCAGCGGTTGCGGTAAAGGTCACCAGAAAGCGCTGAGCCGCTCCGGCGGCTACATCGGCGGGGGTGTCGGCGGTGCCGGTCAGTGCGCCGCCCGCATCCAGGGCCTGGTAAGCCAGGTCAATAGGGGGGCCAAAAGGCTTGGCAATGCGGCAATTAATGGCCGTCTCATCACCGGAATTGACAAATTCCACAAATATGGTGCCCGGTGTGCCAATCGCCAGGGATCGCGCATCCGGTGCGGTGGCCACATTAACCGCCGGCGCGGCAAGCGCATGGGTAGAAAAACCCAGAATGCCAGAAATAATTACTAATATTACAAAGAAAAGAACCCGCATAACCACACCCTTTATAATTGTGTTGCTGAATCTTACGCGTCATTTGCGCCTTAGGCATGGTATATAAGTACTATAAGATCAAATTTTTTAGCGCTCAAGCACATCAATGGCCTTGCGGATCAGCGCCGGTTGCCGGTTGACATGGGTCTTCTGGTAAATGCTTTGCAACTGGTTGCGTATGGTATGGCGGCTGACAGAGCGCTGGTTGGCAATTTCAACCAGACTATGCCCTTCGATCAACAGGACAACCAAGCTGGCCTCTGCCTCACTCAAATCCAGATTATTCTGCAGGCGCATCACATCGCCTTTGGGATTTTGCAGTGACTCTATATAGGCATTAATCTGGGATCGAAAATCTTCCGGTAAAAAGGCGAGGATTTCGCCCATGCGGCGTTCAAAATCCGGATACAGTTTTACATAATCCCGAAACGCAAAATTGCGCTCCAACACTCGCGAGATTGCTTTCCCTTTATCGTCCACCATCGTAAGCATTCCGTGTCTGGCTAAATCTTCGCACATCGGACACACAGCGTTTCTATAAACCAGCATCGCACAAAATGCGACGTGGACAAGGGCTATGAGACTAAATAATTTTAGACAAACAACGCAATTTTCGCGTATCAAAACGGTTATGGAAATCGCCGTAACGATACAGGAATTAAAAAACGCGCCGTGCCCGGCCAAATGGATCATCCCGCAGGGCGTGAAAGCGAAAGGCACTTTGCTTTATGTACATGGTGGCTCGTTCACGCTCGGCGCATCGCCATTGGTCACCAACATGGTGTGTGAAATTGCCCGCCAGTGCGGTTGCAAAATACTTATGCCGGACTACAGATTAGCCCCGGAACACCCTTGCCCGGCCGCCATTGAAGATATTCAGGCGCTATACACATGGGTTTTAAGCCAATCCATTGATCCAAAATCCATTATCTTTACCGGTGAACAGGCCGGGGCTTGCATTGCCCTTGCAAGCCTGCAGCAATGCCAGAAGAACAAACTGCCCATGCCTGCCGGAATGGTCCTGTATTCTCCCCTGGTGGATCTAACGCTCAGCAATTGGGCCATTTTGCTCAGAGGCATATCCGGCACGTCCCATTCGCGCGAATTATTGATGATAGCCATCCGTTTATATCTGGGCATTAATGGTAAACCCATGGACTCGGCCAATGCGTTGGCCTCGCCGCTTTTTGGCGATATGAAAGGGCTGCCCCCCTTGCTGATTCAGGCCCGCAATGACAGCTTCATTATGGGCGATGCGAACCGCCTGGTCTGTGCCTTTGAGGCCGAAGGGGGGAATGTAACGCTTGGGGTATGGCCTGAAACCAAACGCTTATGGGAACGCTATGCACCGGAACATTATGGCGCAATGGTTGCGGCAAGTGTGCAGTTTATTGGTAAACGCTTACACGCAGCGGACGGTATCGAGTAATGCCCCGCCCCGGATCAGCCAAACAGCTTCATCAGCTCATTGACCACCATGACGCCAAGCGCAATGGAGGACAGCATAAACAGCGCCCAGCGGTGCATAACCTTGTGATAGGTGCATTGCACCAAAGAGTGCACAATACGCAAGATGACATAAGCCCAGGCGGCATAAATGGCGACCGTGTCCACATGCCCCATAGCAGCGATGGCCAGCGCCACGGCATAAAATAGCGGCGGCTGTTCCAATAGATGATTATAATTATCGGCGATCTGACGCACTTTGAGCGGAATTTTATTGCTTAGATCGCCTTCCAATGCAGCCTGCGGGTCAATTTTGGCTTTTTGCATGGCCGGAATACGCGTGGCATAAAGCCAGATCAGTATGATTATGGTCCACCCGGCCAAAACCATGACCGGTGTTAAAATATCTGCAGCGCCCATTTTACTCTCCCGTTTTCATTAACGGTATCATAGGGGGTGGGCACGTTTAGGCAAGCCAAATCACAATACCAAAGCTCTATTGCCTGAATGATAAAGTTAAAGCCGCATAGTCCTGACGAGCCGCAGAAATGTCTGGTCGCATCAGGTCCGGGCGTTTGTTTTTATAACGCAGATACCCCAGCGTGACCCTGCCTTTGCCAATATTGCGGACCATGCCAAGCTGCGCTTCGCCAACGGCCTGGCGGCGTTGCAGGTGCAGGCCATCCAAATTTTTCGCCTCGCCTGGAATTAATACCATGGCACGAGAACCGGCGCCGACATAAGCATGCCAGCGTGTTTCGCTTTGCCCGTAACGAATGGAACGCTGTAGTGTCTTTTTCGCCGCATGGTGCTTCCACACCGCCAACTTGCTGCCAAAGGCATGCACCATCCGGTAAAGACCCGTTTTCTTGTCGTGAAGGGCTGGCCAGCTTTGCGCATTTTCATTTTGAACGATAAAAGCAAGTGCGGCCTGGTCCTTGCCATAAAAAGCACTTTGAGCGGAAGAACGCAGGCCAGGGTTGGAAGGTTGCGGTTTTTCAGTTGGAGGTGTAGGCGCAATGTCCGCCGCCAGAACCGGGCAGAAAGCGGACAGACCGGTCAGGACCAGCCCCAGCGCCAAACCGCTGCGAAAACCGCGCCGTGTATTTGCCCTCGTCTCACCCATGGAGCAAAGTCTAACGCACAGTTCTCAATAAAGTGGTGCGGCGGCAATACAAATTAGACCAGAGCGATTTACCTTGGGCTAACCATAGACGTTTGCCATGGGGCCGTAGCAAGTATGCCAGGGATCAGGCGACTTGTTGCTGGTCCACTTCTGGCATGTGCAGAGGCAGGTTGGCCCAAAATGTGCTGCCTTTTTCAGCCTCACTGTCCACCCCGGTTTGCCCGCCCATGGCTTCGGCAATCTGCTTACAGATGGAAAGCCCCAGCCCGGTGCCACCAAATTTCCTGGAAATGGAATTATCAGCCTGAGAGAAGCGGTCAAACACCATAACGGCGGCATCTTCGCTAAGGCCGATGCCGGTATCGATAACCTTGATCACCAGTCTTTTTTCTTGTCCGGCTGCCATTGGCGTAATTTGCTGTTCCAGTGAAACAACCACGCTGCCCGTGTCGGTAAATTTAATGGCATTGGAAATGAAATTATTACAAATTTGCCGAATTCGTGTCGGGTCTGCAAGAATGGTATCGGGAAGATGAGGGTCGACAATGCTATGAAATTGTAGATTTTTTTCCTGAACCAGCGGGGCAAACGTCTGGTTGATTTCTTTTAGAAACCCTGACAGCGAGACGGGTAATGCCTCCATCTGCATGGCGCCGTGCTCCAGTTTGGAAAAATCCAGAACGTCATTAATAATGCTCAAGAGCAAATCGGCAGAGGATAAAGCCACATCCAGTTGTTCGCCTTGCTCCTCATTCATCTGCCCCATTTTCAGCACATGGAGCATGCCAACCACCCCGTTAAGTGGTGTGCGCAGCTCGTGCGACATGGTGGAAAGAAAATTGCTTTTTGCCGCCTCGCCCCGCCGGGCTTCCATCATGGCCTTTTTTGCAATGGCCGCGGACGCTTCGGCTTCATCGCTTTTGGCAATCAGGGCTTCTTCGCGCTGCTTGAAACCGATTAAAACCCCAAGGGCTTTGGCAAATTCGCCCAGAAATTCCACATGATCCCGGCTCTTTTGGGTGCCATGTTCCAGATATACCACCAACACGCCCAAAAGATCATTACCAATCCGAATCGGAACATTGTAATGCCCATGCGGCTTGATGCCTTCAAAACGCACATCGTGGCGATGGTCAACACAGGAGGCATGAATGATCTTGCGTGTTTGCGCGGCACGGCCACACAGGCATTGTCCGAATTTGATTTTGCTACACAGGGTTTCAATGTCCGGTCCCAAATGGTGCGAACAACTGAGCTTCAGGGCATTGTCATCATCAGGGTCAATTAAAAATACACCGCCCTTTGACAGCACATCCAGCCATGGCACTTCAAAGAGAACATCCAGCGCCCGCTTTAATACAGCATGAAGAGGCATGTCAGCGCGATCCAGATCAAACACCTTGTTGACCACGCGCATATATTCGCTCCGACTGACCATGCGTTTATGAGCGCTTGAGCGCTGCACCAGATCGGTTATGTCTGTGCAGGCACCAATATATCCTTCCACAATACCATTTTTGGCAATAATCGCCTTGATACTGGTTTGCGCCCAGACAGTATCACCGTTTTTTTCTGGTATTTGCTGCGCCCGTGCAACGTCTCGCCCGTATCAAGAATTGCCCACTGCTGTTCAATATCTTCGGGCGTATGAAACCCGGCATCCAGTATGGCAAAAGGCTTGCCGATGAGCTCCGGAGCTTCATAACCGGCTAATTGTGCAAAATACCAATTCACTTCTACAAAACAACGCTCTGCATCCAGCCACATAACCCCGTTATGGCGGTCCATAAGCGTGGAAACCGTAGAATGGCCCTCTGCCATAATGGTGTGTTTCACATTCATTGATTTGCTCTCTGGCACAACTATAGCTTTCAATCTAGATGTTGTTTCAATAGGGTTACGGTATTAACACCGTCCTAATATTGCGAGCGTGATTAACCTTTTTATGAATTCATCTGTCCATAAATTTACGCCCTTACGCGCCGGGATTAACCGCCGGGCGGTGCTGTGCAGTTGGGTTTGTGCGGCCTTTGCTGATGCGGCACTGGCTCGGACAAGCGATAAACCGGACCTTACCCCCGGCAGGGTTGCCTATGTGAGCAGTGGTCATGGATTCACTCTAAAAAATGGGCGAAAAATACGTCTTGGTTCCATTGAGGCTCCCAAAATGGCCTATGAAGATGTGCGCGGCGAGCCATTGGCCACACTGGCCAGGAAGGCGCTTTACGCCATTGTCCAAAACCGCATTTTGCATTTTGAAGACCCGGTCCCCGACCGATATTCACGCATAAAGGCGCAATGTTTTGTGGAGCAGGCGGAAACTAAAGAGCCTCTTTGGGTGCAGGGCGAAATGATCCGCCTGGGGTGGGCGCGGGTCCATACCTGGCAGGATGATCATGCCAGAGCCAATCAATTACTTATTCTTGAAGAGGCGGCCAGAGCCAATAAAAGCGGCCTTTGGGCTGAACCCTATTACGCGGTGCGCAAACCTGAAACCATAGGGGCGGCCATTGGCTCGTTTCAGATTGTGCAAGGGCGCATTATAGATGCCGCCCTGGTGCGCAAGCGGGTTTATCTGAATTTTGGGGCCGACTGGCGCAAGGACTTTACAATCAGCATTGCCCCAAAAGATGTGCGCCGTTTTACCCGCGTCGGGATTGTGCTGGCTGGTTTGTCCGGGGCGAGGGTGCGGGCGCGCGGACTGGTCCGCAGCCAAAATGGCCCGATCCTGTATCTGAACCACCCTGAGGCGTTGGAGGTTCTGCCCAATTAACAAAAAACCCGGCATCAACAAAATGCCGGGTTTTATTGCCATTTGTGTCGTATAATTTATGCGGCGCTGGCGGCACTGATCGCTTTGGCAACCAGGGTTTTTGACAGTTTGTCAAAAGCATCATCACGGCCAATATTTTCAACCGCTGCAACTTCGCGAGCCATGCGGTCAATGGCCGATTCATAAAGCTGGCGTTCGGAATAGGATTGCTCCGGCTGGTCGGCATTGCGGTGCAGATCGCGCACCACTTCGGCAATGAAAATCAGATCGCCGGAATTAATCTTGGCTTCATATTCCTGCGCCCGGCGGCTCCACATGGTGCGCTTGATACGTGGGCGGCCTTTGAGCGTTTTCATTGCGTTTTGCACAATATTGGGCTCGGATAAAGCGCGCATACCGCCGCTTTCTGCCCGTGGCACCGGCACGCGCAGGACCATTTTGTCCTGATCGAACTGCACCACATAAACTTCAAGTTCCGTGCCGGCAACGTCTCTAATTTCCACGGCCGAAACCCGGCCAACCCCATGGGCCGGATAAACGATATAGTCATTGATTTTGAATTTTTTTACAGAACTGGTTTTTGCCATTTGAAATTTTCACTCACTGTTGTTTTTCTCGATAAAAAATCACAAGAGACCCCATTCCACTTCTCAGTGAAAAATTGCCTGTCTTGTGTGACCCTGTTTTTGTTCCGCTCTGGCGGTCCGGCTAGCCGGTGTGCGCATTCCTATACAATATTAGCCAATGGTATAGCCGTATGGATGACGCCTATAACGAACCTTATAACACAAAATGAAGCCATTTCAAAGGCTTTGGTTCAGAACATCACTTATGACTGAGGCAGGCTTGATGAGAATTTCAATTGCCCACTAAAACAAAACCCTGGGATTCATGATATTATCCGGATCAAATGCGGTTTTGATGGCGCGCATGGCCTGCATCTGGACTTTGCTTTTCTGATGACGCAATTCAGTTCTTTTCAAAACCCCGATGCCGTGCTCTGCGGATATGGAGCCACCAAGCGCCAGCACGGTGGTATAAACGGCTTTGGTGATATGAGGGGCGCAGGTTTCAAAAGCATGGGCTTTTGTTTGCAGCGGTTGCAAAACATCAAAATGCACATTGCCATCACCCACATGACCAAAGGCAAAGATGCGGCTGGCCGGCATAAGGCTTTGCACTTCTGCCGAGGCCGTTTCGATAAACTTGGCAATGGCCGATACCGGCACGGATATATCATGTTTCAAGGCCAGACCTTCGCCTTTTTGCGCAGCAGAGAGCGATTCGCGCATACGCACAAACTGCATGGCCTGCGTATCACTTTGTGCAATCGCTGCATCAGTGATGCGGCCATTTTGCAAGGCGCTGGCCAGCACTTGCTCCAGTGTATGGTCTCCTCCTGGCGGTGCAAACAGACCCAGTTCCAGCAAGACATGCCAAGGCGCGGATGGCGAGAGTGGCGCGCGATTGCCCGGCACATTTTTTAGCGCATAGTCCACCCCGATTTGCGGGACCAGTTCGAACTTGCTGATCGCATCACCATACCGGTGGCGCAAATGCGCCAGCAGTGCAATCGCATCATCCACCGTTTGCAGGGCACACCAGGCGGTGAGGCGAAAGGGAGGTGGCGGGTATAATTTTACAACCGCAGCAGTGATAACGCCCAACGTGCCTTCCGCCCCGATGAAAACCTGTTTGAGATCATAGCCGCTATTGTCTTTGCGCAGACCTTTCAGGTCATCCAGCATTTCGCCTCGCGGTGTCACCACCTCCAGACCCAGCGCAAGATCGCGGGCATTGCCATAACGCAACACCTCCATTCCACCGGCATTGGTTGATAATACACCGCCCATGGTGGCGCTGCCTTCACTGGCCAGTGACAAGGGAAATAACAAACCGGCATCAGCAGCGGCGGCTCTGGCGCTGGCAAGGGTCACGCCGGCTTCCACGGTCATGGTGGCGTTTGACGCATCAAGGGACCGCACTTTGTTCAGGCGCGAGGTTAACAGCAGTATTTCCCCTTGCGGGATTTGCGCACCCACAAGGCCGGTATTGCCGCCCTGGGGGGTGATGGCGATTTTATGTTCGGCGCAATAGCGCACCAGATCACCAACCTGCGCCGTATCACCCGGCATTGCCAGAAGCGGGGTGTGGCCCTGCCAGCGGTCCCGCCACTCATGCAGATGCGGGGCAACATCATCAGGGTTGGTTTTGTGACCCTTGGGACCCAGCAGCGCCTTGAGCGCGTCTATATGCTTTACTGCCAATGTCATGGCCCGGTGATGCCCTTAATGGTATTCAAAACATCAGCTTGTAAGAGCACGCCTTCGCGCAGGATTTTCAGTGTGTCGGTGCTGAGGTCCACCAGTGTCGAAGCGTGTCCAAAGGCACACGGCCCACCTTCAATCACACAGGCCGCCCCGGTCAGAATATTGGGGTCCAGCTCATCAGTGTTAAGGGGGGCTGGCTGACCGGACAGATTGGCACTGGGCACCGCCAGCGCTTCGCCCAGGCCGGTAATCAATGCACGGGTGATCGTATGATCAGGCACGCGCAGGCCAATGGAGGTTCCGCCCGCCATAACCGCCGAACAGTGCGAAGCATCAGGTCTGGCGCGCATAATCATGGTCAGCGGCCCCGGCCAGTATCGATCTGCCAGCGCCCGCGCGCGCGCATCAAACAGGGCGTATCGTTTTGCCATGTCAGCATCCGCGACCAACAGGCTGATAGCTTGCCTGGCGGGTCGGCGTTTAAGGGCGTAAAGTTTCGCTATAGCAGCTTCATCACTGGCCCGTGCCGCCAGCCCGTAAACGGTATCGGTTGGCACCACGACCAGCATACCTTCGCGCAAGGCAGCAATGGCGGTATTCAGGTCGAATGGTGCGATATTATCCATGACACCATTAGAGCGCCGGGCGCCCGCCGCTTCAAGCCGGGTTGCGGTGTTTCGCATGAATGACAAAGTCTACCCGCACTTGCCGCGCCACGGTTGTCGCACCGGGATCAGTATTTATGCCCAGCCCATAGGCCAGACGGTCCAGATTTACGGCCCCTTTGGCTTCTGCCTGATCACCGGAGATGACCAGACTAAAAGGAATGGAAAGTGGCAGGGTGATCCCCCGCAGACGAAGTTCCCCGTCCATAATATAACCGTCCTTGCCATCACTTTTTACCAACCGGCTTTCAAAGGCGGCCTCGCGATAGCTGGCAATGTAAAACCAGTCTTCTTCTGGCAGGTTGTCATCATAGGTGGCATCCCCGGTGGCCGCCGAAGCCATATCAATACTGACCCGGACATCGGCAGCACCCAGATCATCCGGATCAAAATTGATGTCTGCGACCCATTTTGTGAATGTGCCCTGCACCGGGTTCTGGTCGTGATCAAAGGTAAAGGTCAAGGTGCTCTTCACCGGATCAACAACCCAGTTGCCAGTTGCCTCTATGGCCGCTTTAGTGTCCGGGGCGGCCTTGCCGCCAGCAGGTTTTCCCAATATTCCCATCAGTGCGATCAGCACGAATATCAAGGCCGTGCCGCCAAAGACAAGCACTGCACCACGGGGTTTTTGCGCTGGAGGAATGGTCTTCCCAAGGGCCGGCACCATGCGCGCCATTTCCCCATCCTTTTTGATCCATTGGTGCCTAAACGCCGCCCCGATATGCAGGACCACCAGCGCGATAATGCCATAGGCAAGGATTTCATGCACTTCTTGCAGATCGCCAATAATCGCCTTTTTTTGCTCCACGGCCATTTGTGCCAAAAACCAGATATGTGGCCAGTGAAACAGTGTCAGGAACATGGTGGGTATATTTTTTGGCGAGGTCGAAACCATGGCCCAGCCCGAAAGCGGAATAGCCAGGATAAGAACATAAAAAATCACATACAGGGTTTTTGCCGAGAGTTTTTCCCAGCGT
Organism: Robiginitomaculum sp.; assembly: GCA_021776595.1. Classification (GTDB taxonomy): domain Bacteria; phylum Pseudomonadota; class Alphaproteobacteria; order Caulobacterales; family Maricaulaceae; genus Robiginitomaculum_B. Next base: position 20,453 of record JAJFFP010000020.1, read on the forward strand.
TTCATATTATCCGGCAGAGGTGGCGGCGGGTTTAACAAGCGCCAGCCAAGCCGCGCCAGTGATAAAAACAATACCATCAGACCAAAGCTCTTGTGCATTTGAATGATCGTGATCTGATACGCCTTTGGCGTGTCCTCCATCAACAGGCCCACCGGGAAAAGTGTCAGGATTAAACCGGCAATGATCCAATGCAGCCAGATGGAAACCCGATGATAACGCTCCATTGTGCTCAATCCGTTGCTTTTGGTTTCAGGAATTCAGCTTCGATAATAATTTGCACGTCATCGCCAACAATGGCGGGAGCATACGTCGTAAACCCCCAATCCGAGCGCTTGATATTGGCCCTGGCGGAAAACCCAAGGGCGGGAACACCGGCAAAGGGGCGTTTTTCCTGCGAGCCGGACAAGGTGACATCCAGTGTTACCGGTTTGGTAACACCCAAAAAGGTCAGATCACCGGTCACTTTACCGGTGTTATCGCTGGTCAGGTCGATGCCGGTCGCCTTAAAAACAATTTTTGGATAGACATTGGCATTGAACCATTTTTTGTCAGTGCCCAGCACCGCATCGAAATCTTCTTTTTCCGGCCAAGGGTGGCTGGTTCTAACCGAGACCGGGTTAATGCTGGCCGTAAGGGTGCTTTTTTCGGGGTGGGCCGCATCAAAGTTAAGGTCAACATCAAAATCAGTAAAGCGCGCGGTGTAATAGGCAAGGCCCATATGCTGAACTTTCCAGAGCAGGCTGGCATGGCCCTTATCCATTTCGTAGGCACCGGTAAAGACCGGGGAAAGGGCAGGTGCCTTGCCCGCATCGTCGGCCAAAGCGCCGCCTGCCAAAGCGCCACTGGTCAGGCTGGCCGCCAGGCTGGCCAGTATAATAAATTTTCTCATAATGATCATCTCCAGTTGTGATTCAAGTTTTTATAAATTCTGCTTCAATATGCACACTGATTGTATCCCCTACCCCAAAATTAGACCAGGCATCGGCACCAAACTGGCCGCGAGAAAATGTGCCATCGGCGGAAAACCCGGCCACCTGACCACCGCGCAAGGGATCATACGCGCGGCCGTTATAGTGCACCAGCAAGGTGATAGGATGGGTGATGCCGCGTAAAGTCAAATCACCGGTAACTTCACCACTTTGCGGCCCGGTTTTGGTAATATTGCTGGATTGAAAGCGGATTTGCGGGTGGGCCTTGGCGTCCAGCAGGTTTTTTGTCCTCGCCAGCTTTTCATCGAAGGCTGTCATACCAGTGCTGATCGAGGCGGTTTCTATCACCACGCTGAGGCGGCTGTTTTGCGGGTGCGCGGCATCAAACTCAAGGGCAGCATCAAAATCATCAAAGCGCGCGGTGAACTGCGACAAGCCTTTGCCATGGCCAAGGCGAAGGATCAGGCTGGCATGGGCCGGGTCGAGTTTATAAGTCCCTTTTGGGGCCGCCGCCGGGGCAGGGTCAGGCGCGGTTACGCAACCACTTACCGCCCAGATCAGGATGAATACTGCCAATACTCGCATACTGGCCATTATCGCATAATACCACGCAAGGATATACCGGTGCATTCACAATTTGTTGAAATTACGCGCTAATGGCCAATCATGGCGCTTTCCAAAAAGCGTTTATGCCCCTCAAGTTTTTCAATCAGATCCAGCCGGGCATTTCTGGAGATCAAAATATCAAGCCATAAACGGGTGATTCTGGCTTGCCCTTCCAGCCAGTCAAGCGCCGCCAGTTCGGCAGGTTGGGTTGGTTCTTCATAAAACACATCATTAGCATTTGAATCACAGCGCAGATTGGCAGATGGGTTTTGGCGGGGCATATTTCTCTCCGGAATTGTGGCGTCCAAATCTGTAATGCAAATGCGACTTAATCGCAACTGATAAATGAGCGTAAATCAATTGGAAATGCTCAGGGCAGGAATTGCGTATGTAATTCAAACCAGAGGCAGGTCCAAGGTCAGGTCATCTGATTTTTACCTTAATGTTCGGACATGGCATTAGTTGTTGTGTCTTGGGGTCCAGACTCATTCAGATGATTGATTTCACGAGGAAAGATTTTTTGCTTGAACAGGAGAAAGGGCGCAGGAAATACGGTATCACACGCTCCCAAGAGCGATATGTGACGTGAAAACCAGAACACCTTGACATATATCTGTTACGGATATACTGTAAAAGTATGAAGCACAAACCTGCCAAGGCTCCCCTTACCCCTGCGGTACTACACATCCTGCTCACGCTTAGCGTTAAGGATCGTCACGGGTATGGGATCATGAAGCAAGTTGAGGTGGATTCGCAAGAAAAAGTGAAGATGGGGCCAGGCACGCTCTATGGCTCTTTGTCGCGTATGATCAAAAGCGGCCTGGTCCGCGAAAGTGACACACGCAAAGACCCGGCCATGGATGACCAACGGCGCATCTATTACACCATCACGGCCACCGGGCAAAAAGCGCTGGAGGCGGAGCTTAAACGATACCGCAAGGTTATTGCCATTGCCGGACATATACCACTTTTGCCAGATGGTTTTGCTAATGACCGGTAAGAATTACATTCAGCTATACCGTAAAGGTTTTTTCTTATTGTTGCGACTTTACCCCAAACCGTTTGGCGAATGTTTTGCAACCAGCATGTCACAAACCTTCGATGATCTGATGAACGCGCAAAAAGAAGCCAATAAAGGGTTGTTAGGTCTGGTTTTGTGGGTGTTTGCTGAAACCTTCATTGGCATGATAAAGGAGAATGTAATGCAACACAAAAGCATTGCCAGAATTGCATTGATTACCATTTCCATATTGATGGTGCCCTTAATCGCCATGCAGTTTACCGATGAAGTGCTCTGGGGCCCGATTGATTTTGCCGTTTTTGGAATCATGTTGATTAGTGTCGGTTTTGCCTTTGAATTTATAACGGCAAAGCAAAATTCAATGGTTTATAAGGCGGCCATTGGTCTGGCCCTGTTGACTGCTTTCCTCCTGATCTGGGTCAATCTGGCGGTTGGTCTGATTGGTAATACGAACGAAATTGCCAATATTATGTATTCAGGCGTTCTGGCTGTATTAATCCTTGGTGCCCTGGTCGTTCGTGTTCGCCCACTTGCCATGGTGCGGGTGATGTTTGCCACAGCGCTGACGCAGGGCCTGATCACGATCATTACTTTGCTTGGCAAAATGAGCAATCACTCAGGAAGTTCTGCAGGCGAAATCATAGTCATGAATGGTGTTTTTATCGCCCTGTTTATGGTTTCTGCTTTTTTGTTTCGCCGCGCCGGTAACGCGAGCCAGGTATAAAACTTACGCGCAAGTCAATAACTAAAAAAGAGGGCCGGTGCCCATGGCACCAGCCCTTTTTAGGTCGGTCGATGAGGGACGTTTCCTCCCCGAAAACGTCGAACGAAGCGCCAGGCGCTTCATCTCAATACATCATTGGCGACAGCGCGCGCAGAGTCAAGCGCTTGCCATGATCTGGTAACAATAGCAATTATCGGTTGAGTGCCTCGCGCACCATATTTACCAATGCTTGTCGCGCACCACTGGTTTGCGCCGGTCGGCCTTCGCGCCATTCCTTATTATCCTTGATCTGTCCCGATAGCTGCTTGCCAAGGTTCAGATTTTTCACTGTAACCTCGCCTGATGCGCGCTCATCCTCGCCAACGATAACTACGGCGGGAGCGTTTCGCTTGTCGGCATATTTCATTTGCGCTTTCATGCCGCTGCCGCCCATATAAACCTCGGCACGGATATTGGCGGCGCGCAGCTCATTAGCCATGGCAAAATAGCTGGTCATCTGATCGGCTTCCAGCGCCAATATAACCACCGGGCCATGGGCCTCTTCACCAAGGCGGCCCAGCGCATGCAGCGCCGCAGCAAAGCGCGAAACACCAAAGGAAAACCCGGTTGCCGGCACTGGTTGGCCGCGAAAGCGGGCAATCAGGTCATCATAGCGTCCGCCGCCACCGGCAGAACCAAAACGCACCGGCTCGCCTTTTTCATTTTTGGTTTCAATGCGCAAGTCGGCTTCAAAGACCGGGCCGGTATAATAGCCAAGGCCACGCACAATAGAGGGATCGATCATGGCCCGGCCATCATCATAGCCGCAAGCCTGCACAGTTTCGGCGATGGCGCGCAATTCATCCATGCCGTCTTTGCCAGTATCGGATGCGCCCATGAGCGGGTCCAGCGCGCTTAAAGTGGCCTCAAGGCCCGCCCGCCCGGCCTGGGTAAAGGCCAGCACAGCGTTTATACCCCTGGCATCCAGACCGGCACCCTTGGTATAATCACCGGAGGCATCTTTGCGCCCCTCGCCCAGCAATTGCGCAACCGCATCGGCGCCAAGCCGGTCAAGCTTGTCGATGGCGCGCAAAACCCGCAGGCGCTGAATGGCTCCCTCATCCGTATCAGCAACGCCAATACCGGCCAGCACCGCATCCAGCAATTTGCGGTTATTGATGCGGATCACATATTCACCATTGGCCAGGCCGGCGGCCTTCATCACATCGGCGGCCAGCATGATCATTTCTGCATCCGCCGCCGGGCCTGGTGCGCCCACCGTGTCGGCATCCACCTGAATAAATTCACGAAAGCGCCCCGGACCAGGTTTTTCATTACGCCAGACCGGCCCCACGGCAAAGCGGCGAAGTGGCTTGGGCAGCGGGTCATAATTCTCGGCGACAAAGCGGGCCAAAGGCGCGGTCAGGTCGTATCGAAGCGCCATCCATTGCTGGTCATCATCAGTAAAGGCAAAAACGCCTTCATTGGGCCGGTCATCATCGGGCAGAAACTTGCCAAGACAGTCAGCATATTCCAGCGCACAGGTGCTCAATGGCTCAAACCCGTGGGCATGATACACCCCGGCCGCCGCGCCAATCAGGGCATTTTCAGCATTGGCCAGTGCGCCATAGCGGTCTTCAAAGCCTTTGGGCCGTCTGGCCCTGGGGCGAAAGTTTTTTGTTTTCTTGCTCATGATGGCTTGGCAATCTTTTTGATTAAGGCGGCGGTAGAGGGGTCCATACCTTTTGTGTCGGCATTTTCAAGCCGGTTTTCCAGATCAAACGCCACATGCTTGCCTAATTCCACACCCCATTGGTCAAACGGGTTAAGGCCGCACATGACCGCCTGGGCCACAGTTTCATGCTCATAAAATGACAGCAACGCGCCCAGTGAAAAAGGTGACAGGGCATCCAGCAACAAAGTGGTGGATGGACGATTACCTTCAAACATTTTATGCGGCGCGTCCGCTTTTGCACCCGCCCCACACATCAGGGCGCGGGATTGAGCCAGCATATTAGCCAGAACGGCGTGATGATGGCCCGGATTATTTTCCTGATCTTGACCGACACCAATAAAGTCCACTGGCACAATGGCTGGGCCCTGATGCAGATATTGAAAAAATGCGTGCTGGGCATTGGTGCCCTCCGCGCCAAAGATAACAGGCGAGGCGGTTTGACCGGCCGGTTTGCCATCGACACCAATGTTTTTGCCATTGGATTCCATAATCAGTTGTTGCAGGTATGACGGCAGCAGCGCCAGCCGCGCCGCATAGGGAACAATGGTGCGCCCTTGCAGGTGCGCAAAATTACAGTTCCAGTATTGAATAAGGCCGCTGAGCAAAGGGGCATTTTGCGCGACCGGGGTTTGCAAGACATGACGATCCATGGCCGCCGCCCCGGCCAGTAAATCTTCAAATGCGCCCTCTTGCAGCGCGGCCATCAGGCTTATGCCCACGGCGGACCAGAGCGAAAACCGCCCGCCAACCCAATCATTCAGGGCAAAGACATTATCGCTTTTGATACCAAACTTTTGCCCGGCGGCGCGATTGGATGACACCGCGATCATATGTTTTGCCGGTGCGTCCTTGCCCAAATGTTGGACCAGCCAGGCACGTGCCATTTTGGCATTGGCCAGGGTTTCGCGGGTGGTGAAGGTTTTGCTGACCACTGTGATCAGGGTGGTTTCAGGGTCACACCCCTGCAAAGCGTCATTGATCTCTGCGGCATCCAGATTAGCGGCAAAGCGCAATTCCATGGCGGGCGCGCGGTGCCGGTAAAGCGCCTGTGCCAGTAGACGCGGACCAAGCTCAGAGCCACCAATGCCGATATGTATTATGGTTCGCAAAGCCCGCCCGGTGGTGCCGGTGATATTGCCTTCTCGCATCTGATCGGCAAATCTGCGCATTTTGCGGCGCTGGTTTTGCACATCAGCAGAGATGTCCTGACCCAAAGCCTGCATCGGCAAATCTGCCGGTGCGCGCAGCGCCATATGTTGCGCGGCACGGTTTTCGGTGAGGTTGACGATCTTCCCTTCGGCCATGGCGGTAAAGAAACCGCTCAGGTTTTTGACCTTTGCCAGTTGCAACAACAGCGCAAGGCTCTTTTCATCAACCTTTTGTTTTGATAAATCAGCGTATAGGCCGGGGGCCTGAATACTCAGGAATTGCAACCGATTCGGCTCATCATCAAATAATGCCTTTATGGGGCGCAGTTTGTGAGCCGAAGCCAGATCTGAAAGTCCGGCCATGATAGATGTTTCATTCATACGCTCTTTTTGCTCGCCCGTGCGCGCAATGCAAGAGGCAAGCCGGTATCGCGGTGGCATTTGTGCCCTGTTGATGGTCGTATTGCTGGGGGCAACACCGGCCCGTGCCGACGATCTATTTGATAATTTCACCGCTATGAAGGTGCAGGCGCAAGCGCTGGCTACTGAGGCAGAGCAGGCATCCATGCGCGCCGCCGCCCACCCCTTTGCGCCGCCTGAAGGATTTGCCCTTTCCGGCGAGTTTGCCCGCAGGATTAACGCCTTTTCCGCACTGGCCACGTCTTTGGTAAAACAACTGGATGCCAGAGGCGGACCAAAAGATTTGCGCTGCATATACCGGGGCATGGGCGAGGATGCCAACCAACGCCTTGCCGCCCTGCACCATGCTAAAAATGCCGGAGAGCAGGCGGTTATCCTCAAAGACATGGCCGCACTTTTCACTGATGCAGTTGACGTGACACCCGATGATCCTAATGCGCTGGCCGATCATCATGACGGGGCTGCGGGTTCGTGCAAGGCGTCACCGGACCAGAAGGTTGAAAGCCCGCCGGGGCAATAAACCGCGATTAACCTGCCCTGATGGTAAAGGCAATAATGGCTGCCGCCGCCAGACCGGCGGCTATGGCAAAGCGTAACAGCAAAAGCATTTGGCGATGTGATGGACCGTGCATAGCCCCATGTTTTCACAATATCCGTGCAGAGACTATGTGACGGTTTTACGCACCAGAACCCGTTACCGCCGCAATCACCATGCCTTCGGTCAGTAATTGTGGCAAAATCTTTGGTTTCTCAATACCTGGATAAAACACCAGATAAAGCGGCACCCCGGCACGGCCATATTTGGCCAGCTCGCGGGCAATATCATCATTGCGGTTGGTCCAGTCGCCGACCATGTAAACCGCATGGCTCGCCTTGAAGGCGCGTTGCACTTTTTTGCTTGAAAGCGCCAGCCGCTCATTCACCTGGCAGGTCACGCACCAATCGGCGGTAAAATCAACAAACACCACATAGCCTTGTTTTTGCAAGGTTTGCACCGCACCTAGTGACCATACTTGTGGCTCCAGCGCGCTGGCATCCTTGCCATTTAGGCCCGACCAGAGCACCATGGCGGCAAGGACCAGAGCCACCACCGCACTGATTTTACCGGCGCGTTTGCCCTTCATCGCCCAGCTTGCAAAAGCGATCAGCACCATGGTCGCCAGCACAGCGGCAACCCCGATGGCACCGGCCTGGCCATCCAGCACCCAGACCAGCCAGACGGCGGCGGCAAACATGGGAAAGGCCATCAATTGCCCGAACCGCACCATCCACTCGCCGGGTTTGGGAAGAAGGCGCAGCAATGAGGGAAAAAAGCTGAGGGCAAAAAACGGCGCCGCAAAGCCAAGGCCCAAAGCGGCAAACACAGATAACGTAATCACCGGTCCTTGCGTCAGGGTAAAGCCCAGCGCCCAGCCCATGGCAGGCGCGGTGCATGGGGATGCCACCACAACCGCCAGCACACCGGTAAAGAAGGCACCTGAATCCCCCCCGGCATTGGCCAAATCGCTGCCGATACCGGTCATGCGTCCACCAAAATGCAACACCCCCATCAGCATCAGGCCAAGCACGAAGAAAAGCAGCGCCAGGGCAGCCACAAAGGGCGGGTATTGCAATTGAAAGCCCCAGCCAATTTGCTGACCCGAAGCCTTTAGCGCGATTAAAAGCCCGCCCAGGACCAAAAAAGAAACCAGCACCCCGATCAGAAATAAAATGCCGTGGCGGCGTATTTCGGCGGCTTCATCATGGGCGCGCTTAACAAAGCCCATGGCCTTCATGGACAATACCGGAAACACACACGGCATCAGGTTCAAAATCACCCCGCCGATAAAGGCAAAAACCAATGCCTGCAAAAAGGCAAGGCTGACACCGCCGCTTTGCCCGTCAGGCATACTGCCGGGCGGGGTAAATCCGTTTTGCGCGCTCAGCATCACCGCCTTGCCATCAACGACCAAAACACCATCAACCGGGCCTTTTAAGCCCTTTTTGGCGCGAAAGCCGGGCTTGGTCAAAAGGCTAAAGCCTTGTGGCCCACGGGACAGTTTTTGCGGCTCGGCATGGCGCACCGCGCCAGTGTCAACGGGGAAAAAATAGGCGGCCTTGACGTTGGCGAGGCCTGGCCCGGCAAAATGATAGGTCAGGGTTTCGCCGCTTAGATTAGCCCCGGCAGAAATGGTATCGTCTGGCCGCGCCAGGGCGTCCAGAGCCTTTTGGGAAACCTTGCTCCACAAGGGATCAGCAATGGTGCTGGCTCCGGTAGTGATGGAAAAATCAAACTGCCCGTCTTCGGGGATGCAGATGTCTTCGCATACCAGCCAGGTAATATGCGCAGAAAAGTTCAGGGTTTGCCCCACCTCCAGCATCGCCGAGGTTTTGATCGGGACAATATAAACCGCCTCATCTTCATATCCGTAATTAACCAGCGGTCCCAATTCGATGGTTTTTGGCGTGGGCCAGAGAATATCACTGGCAGTAACACCTTCGGGCAGTGTCCAGTTAATGCGGGTCGGCTCGCCTGCATCGCCCGGATTGATCCAGTAGGTATGCCAATGCTCGCGGATTTTCATCTTCAGGACCGCATTAAAACTGTCCCCCGGCGCAATGGTGGTGACATCGGCCTCTAATTGCGCGGTTACATTATCCGTTTTGACTGTGCTGGCCATGGCCACATCGCCCAGAACAAAAATGGCAAGGGCCATGAAGGGGGCCAGAAAAATACGCATGGGTGCACTCCAGAAAATTTTGTCTTTGGCCCTATAGCGCGTAAACCTTAACAGAGGCAGTGCCCCTCGCGCTTTTGTGAGCGCTTGGGCTTATGAGTTTACCAGTTCACCTGCCAACGCCCGGTTAATCAGGTATATGGTTTCATCCACCCCATAAATCGCAATGAACGAGCCAAAACGCGGTCCCTGCTTTTGACCCAAAAGGACTTCATAAAGCGCAGAGAACCAAGCCCGCAAAGGCTCAAAATCGTGATCCTTGCCCACGGCAAAAACCAGATTTTGCAATTCTTTGGCATCGGTTTCATCGGCGTTTTCACCAAGCTGCGCCGCCAGATCAGACAAAGCCGCGCGTTCTTTATCATCCGGTGCCCTATAGGTTTTGTTTGGTTTTACAAAGTCCTGATAATAGCGCATGGCATACCCGGCCAGACGGTCAAGCAAAGCATGGGTGTCCGGCCTGGCCTCTGGCGCATAGCGCGAGATAAAGCCCCACAGAACTTCCTTGTCGGCGGCATTGGCGGCGCTAACCAGATTGAGAAGAAGGGCGAATGTCACCGGCATTTTTGCTTCGGGCACATCGCCT
>JAJFFP010000003.1 GCA_021776595.1 Robiginitomaculum sp.
GATCTCGCTGCTGTTTGGCCTTCTCTCCTCAACACTGCTTACCGTCCTCGTCATTCCGGCCATTTATGTGGTAATGAAAGATGATGGCATATTGCTGGAAAGCGGTGTGTAAAACGCCTTTTTTATTGGCATAGCACTCTAATACCACATAACGTGCGCCAGAGGGTTACATGCAGCAACTGCCAGATTTTTTCAAAGAACTATGGAAGCGCAAGGTTGTGCAATTTGGCGCGATCTATGTGGGCGCTGCCTGGTTGGTCTTGCAGGCCGCCATTGCCATTGAAAACACGGCCAAATTGCCCGACTGGCTGGACCAGACGGTGTTAGTGTTTCTAGTGCTTGGCTTTCCACTGGTTGTGCTCTTGGCTTGGGCGCAGGACACCACGATTAGCAATGCCAACTCCAGCCCAGCCTCACCAACTGACAAAGGTAAAAAACCTGGCATTGCGGTGTTGCCATTCGTTAACATGTCGGATGACCAGGAAAACGAGTATTTCGCCGATGGCATGACCGAAGACATCATTACCGGCCTGTCGTTCAGCCAGCATTTATCAGTCAAATCGCGCACCTCGACGTTTAGCTATAAAGGCACTTCGCCGGACATCCGTGAAGTTGGTAAAACCCTTGGCGTGGCATATGTGGCCGAAGGCAGCGTGCGGCCCATGGGTGATCGCATCCGCATCACGGTGCAATTGATCGAAGCGGCAAGTGGCAATCATATATGGGCAGAAAAATATGACCGCCCGACTGATGCCTTGTTTGATGTTCAAGATGAAGTGATCGACGCCATCACCAGCGCCTTGGGTGCTGGCCTGACGAAAGCCGAGGCAAACCTTGCCCGGAAACTCAAACCCGGCTCACTGAGTGCCTGGCAAGTTGTGCAAAAAGCTCTGCTTTTGGAATTCGGCTACCAGGAAGGAAAATACGGTAGTTACCTGGATGACACCATCAAAGCCGTACGCGAAGCTGCCCACAAAGAACCAGATTATGCCTATGCCCATTCTTTGCTGGCGTGGCTGTTAAATATGAAAGTCACTAATGGTGTTTCTAATAACCGGCGAGCGGATTTAGAAGAAGCAAAAAATCATTTGCGATATGGACTAAGTTTGGCACCCGAAGACCCTTTCAACATTAATCTTTGCGCCGCTGCCCTTGGGTATGTCGGCAAGAATGAGCGCGCTGAAAAACTGTGCCTAAAAGCACTGCACATCAATCCAAATTTCCCGGACGTCTATTTCACCCTGGCGCAGGTTTATGCCTATGTAGGCCGTTTTGAAGAGGCTGAAGAAGCACTTGATACGTTGGAAACCATGGCCCCAAATGGCCTTTCATCCCTTTACGCGCCGTGGTAACGGGCCATATCCAAATCCATGCAGGGAGACCATAGACAGGCAGAAAAACTTCTTCTGCAAGTTAATGAAGTCGCACTCGGTTACCACTTACCTTATATTTTCATGGCCATTACTCTTGAAGCGCTAGGCCGTCCCGACGAGGCAAGAGAAGCAATTAAGAAAACACTAGAACTGCAACCGGATATAACCGTGGAACGTATATCCGCCAATATTGGCGCACACCCAGACAAACAGGAAGGCCAGCGGCGCATCAAGATTTTACAAGAGCTTTGGCCGGATACAAATGCTTCCTGATAAAAAACGGCAACCGTATGCTATTTCACAACCTGTCCGGCAATAAACGCCCGCGTATCCTCCAGCAATTGCGCCCTTGAAGGCTCGTTGACATACATCATGTGCCCACCGCCAAAATATTTATAGATGATTTGGTCGGCTTTAATTCCATGGCGGTTTAGCGTGTATTCAGCATCAAAAAACGGCGTCACCAGATCATAATACCCTGCCGCCACCAGCACTTTAAGCGATGGATTATGGCGCAGCGCCACTGATAAATCACCGGCCGTATTCACATACATGGGCTCATAGGCCTCGCCATCCGGGACGTTGCGAAATCGCCATTCACCGTTCAGCTCATCATCAGCCGGAGCAAGATAAACCCGCTCCCAGTCAACCTTCAGATCATCATGCATATACGCCATTAGGGCCGACTTGAACGCACTGGAAATGGCAATGGAGGACGCGTCGCCATCAATATCAGCAGACAGGTCATCAATTTCATCTGTGGTGTATCGCGCATCCAATAGCCCCACAGCCAGCCCTTCATTGCGAAACAGTTCTTTGGCAAAGCGAAATCCGTTGATGCGCAAATTGGCGCGCTCGATATAGGTCGGAGACAAACCGGTAAAATAGACAAGACGGTCACGAATACGATCATGGGTTTCATCATCCAGTGCCGTGCCCTTAAACAACGCCGGTAACAGCTCGTCGGTAGCAAAGGTGCGTGCTTCTCGCAGGAAATCATCAAGGTTTTCTGGCCGGGGGCTGACTTTGTTATGATACCAGGCAGCGGCTGCCATGGTTGGCAAATAAGTAACATACGCGATCAGGTTATCGTTCACATAGGGAGATGAGCCTTGGTAATCAAGCGCTTGTGAAACAAACACGATGCCATTCAGGCTCATCATAAATTCGCCTTCCAGCAATTTGGAAACGGCGGCGGCACGGGTGGTACCGTAACTTTCGCCAAGCAAAAAACGTGGTGAATTCCAACGGCCGTTTTGCGTTACCCAGGTGCGGATAAATTCTGCCATCGAGCGCGCGTCTTCGTTAAGACCCCAAAACTCCTTGCCTTTATGCTCTCCCAGGGCCCGTGAAAACCCGGTGCCTACCGGATCAATAAAAACCAGATCAGTCACATCCAGAATGGTTTTTTTTGCATCGATAACAGGATATGGCGGTGGTCCGGCAGGTTTGGCATTGCTGGGCACCGAGACGCGTTTTGGGCCAAATGTCCCCATGTGCAGCCAGGTCGAGGCCGACCCTGGTCCACCATTCCATAAAAAGGTAACAGGGCGCACTTCACCTTCCGCTAGATTGATTTTAGTATAGGCAAAGGTGAATATGCTGGCTTTTGGCTTACCTTTTTTATCGCGCAGATACGTTTCACCCGCCGTAGCGGTATATTCAATCATTTGGCCATTAAAGCGCGCTTTGTGTTTGGTCACAAAGCGTGTTGGTTTGGGAATGGCATCCTCTTTTTTGGTCTTGTCTTTTTCCGGTTCAACGGCAATGGCCCCCTGCCCAATGATGAGTGTGCAAAATACAACTATGATCATTTGGTGAACCGTAATTTTCATAATGATTTCCTAAACTGGTTTTGCCCTGCAGCGTTAAAGCCCTATTGATTGTTGAGCCTAGGTCCTGTTGACATTCAGGATTCACAAATCAGTTAAATTGTGATTCAAGCTACATGCTGAAGGAGGTCAGCATGTATGGCAAGAGAAGAATTGAACGATAATGTATGGGCACGGCTTTCGCCGCATTTACCTGGCA
>JAJFFP010000021.1 GCA_021776595.1 Robiginitomaculum sp.
CCCTTAAAGCGGCTGATCTCGACCTTGCCGCGCCCGGAAAATTCGGTGCGCAACAGCTCCTCGCGGTGCGCATCATCGCGGGCATAGGCGCTTTTGCCCTTTTGGCTGAGGCGGTAGAGCGGTGGCAGCGCCAGATAGAGCCGCCCGGCATGGATGATCTGCGGCATGGTTTTATAGAAAAAGGTAATCAGCAAAGCGGCGATATGATCGCCATCCACATCCGCATCAGTCATGATGATGACGCGCTCATAGCGCAGGTTCTCAAGATCAAAGCGTGCGCCAATCTGAACACCAAGGGCTTGTGAGAGATCACGAATTTCCTGATTGGCAGTGATTTTTTCAGCGCTATTGCTGGCTACGTTGAGGATTTTGCCTTTAAGGGGCAGGATTGCCTGGGTTTTGCGATTGCGCGCCTGTTTGGCCGAGCCCCCGGCGCTGTCGCCTTCAACCAGAAATATTTCGGTATCTTGTGCGCCTTTATGCGAACAATCGGCCAGCTTGCCAGGCAGGCGTAATTTACGGGTGGCGCTTTTGCGGCTGACCTCTTTTTCTCGCCGTCGGCGCAACCGGTCTTCGGCCCGGCTGATCACCCATTCGAGCAGCTTGGCCGCATCCTTTGGTGCCCCGGCCAGCCAGTGATCAAACGGATCACGCACGGCCGCTTCGACCGCCTTGGCGGCGGCGGGTGAGGCCAGTTTTTCTTTGGTCTGGCCCTGAAATTCAGGCTCGGTAATAAACACCGAAACCATAGCCCCGGCGGTGCCCAAAACATCATCGGCGGTGATCTGTGCAACTTTCTTGCCTAATCCGGCCGTCTCCGCATAGGCTTTCAGGCCCTTGGTCAGCGCCGAACGCAAACCCGATACATGGGTGCCACCTTCAATGGTGGGGACCGTATTACAATAGGATGAGGTAAACCCATCAGCCTCGCCAAAGCCTTGCGGGGTCCAGCAGACGGCCCATTCGACAGAGCCGTGGCCACCTTCCTTTTCTACCCGCCCGGCAAACACATCGGGGGTGATGGTGACTTTTTGCCCCAGGCGTTCACGCAGATAATCCGCCAACCCACCCGGAAAGTGAAATTCTGCCTCGACGGGTATATCGGTGCCTTCCACCAGCGTTGCATCGCAACGCCAGCGTATGCGCACCCCCCGTTGCAGATAGGCCTTGGCGCGGGTCATGCGGAACAGGCGTTTTGGCGAAAAAGACAGTTTCTCGCCAAAGATTTCCGGATCCGGTGAAAACCTTACCAGCGTTCCGCGACGATTGGGTGCCCCGCCAATTTCTGTTAAGGGAGCCAGGGCGATGCCGCGTGAAAAGTTCTGTGCATAGAGCTTGCGGTTACGGGCAACTTCCACGTCCAGACGGTTAGAAAGGGCGTTGACCACCGATACCCCGACCCCGTGTAAGCCGCCAGAGGTCTGGTAAACCTTCGAGGAAAATTTGCCGCCCGAATGAAGCGTGGTCATGATCACTTCCAGCGCAGATTTGTCTTTGAATTTGGGGTGTGGATCAACCGGTATGCCCCGGCCATTATCAATGACGGTCAGCAAATTGCCGGGCGCCAGCGAGACTTCAATACGGTCGGCATAGCCAGCCACCGCTTCGTCCATGGCGTTATCCAGAACTTCGGCAAACAAATGGTGCAACGCCTGCACCCCGGTGCCGCCAATATACATGCCGGGGCGTTTGCGCACGGGCTCCAGCCCTTCGAGCACCTCAATATCTTCGGCGGTGTAGGCCGTTGGCGCGATGGTTTTGCTGGCAGGTTCCCCAAAAAGCGCTGAGGCTTCTTCCAGTCTGGATTTACCCGATTTATCACGCATACGCTTTATTGGCCTTCATCATCATAAATATAAACATGATTATCCGCTTTGGTTCGCACACCGCGAAACATCAATTGGGTGGTGAATGAGAAAGCATAATTGCCATCGGGGGCAAGCGCCAGCACCCCACCTGTGCCGCCCATGTTTTCAAGGTCTGCAAGCACTGTGTCGGCGGCTTCCTGAATATTGGCCCCGGTCCATTGCACACGGGCGCAAATGTCGCGCGCCGCCGTGCCGCGGATGAAAAACTCGCCCCATCCGGTGGCGGAAACAGCGCAGGAGGTATCACTGGCATAGGTGCCTGCACCAATGATGGGGCTGTCACCTATGCGCCCAAAGCGCTTAAAGGTCATACCGCCGGTCGAGGTGCCAGCGGCAATATGGCCATCCCGGTCCAGTGCCACGGCGCCCACGGTGCCAAAATGGCTGTTGGGGGGCAAGGCGGCTTTGGCCTTGGCGCGTGCACGAGCGCGTAAAAGCTGATCCCAGCGCTTTTGCGTAAAAAAGTAGGATGGCGGCACGATGTCCAGACCCTTTTCTTTGGCAAAAGCCTCGGCACCATCACGGGCCATCATCACATGGGGGCTTTGATCCATCACGGCGCGGGCCGCCCGGATCGGGTTTTTGATAACCGTTACACCGGCCACGGCACCGGCATTACGATCGCGCCCATCCATGATCGAGCTATCCAGCTCATTGCGCCCTTCGGCGGTAAAGACCGCCCCCTTGCCAGCATTAAAAAGCGGATTGTCTTCCATGGTGACAATGGCGGCCTGCACCGCGTCAAGCGACGTGCCGCCCTTGGCCAACACCTGATAACCGGTTTCCAGCGCATAGCCCAGAGCAGCGCGATAGGCGGCTTCATCTTTGGCGGGCATACCGCCTGGCCGGGCTGAACCGGCTCCCCCATGCACGAGGATGATTAAAGGCCGCTCTGTTGGGGCCGTAACGGCAGCTTTTATGTTTCCTGTATCTCCGGAGACACTCTGGCAGGACACCAGCATGATCATAGCCGCCACCAGCCAGGATGTTTTCATCATGAACATTACATTCCCCTTATCGATTCGCCTGAATATAACAGAGCATAAACAAAGTGCGCAAAAAAGAAGGGCTGAAGCTCGGGGTGTCTTCAGCCCTTCTGCCCCGGAATTCTGAGCACGGGGTGGCCCGGCCGGGGAAATGCGCCTGACACGATAGGGCGCGAAGAAATACTCTTATAAGTAGTAATATAAGTCAACCCATAGTTTTACGGGCCTGTAACGGGTCTTTATTAGGGAAAACGGTTAATAATCAATAGAGTAGGCATATCTATTATGACGCCATCAGCGCCTGTTAAGACTTGATTAAGCCTTTCGGCTTGTCACTAGAAGATAAAGCGAATCACCAGACGGCCAGTATGGCGCACGAAGCCATTGCGAATATCCGCATCATAATCCAGACCAAAAGAGGTATAACGACTGCCTGCGGTAAGTGAGAAGCCCAGTAGCAAAGCAGATTTTGGCAATTGTTGCGGGGTTAAGGAAAACTCATCGGCAAAGCCAGAGAAACGGGCCACTGTGCTGGCCGCATTGCCCTGAAACTCGTTACGGATACCGGCGCGCAGGCGCGGCGACCACCAGGAGCCATTAATATTACCAAATTTGCGGCCAAAGGTTATCGCGGCAGAACCTGAAAAAGAAGTAGACGTACGGGCGTTTATATCCAGATCAACGCCGGTGCCACCACCGGTTTCGATATAGGCTTTTTCTCTCAGGCTCAGATAATCTATCGAAGCGCTGGGACGGATGAACCATTGGCCTGATACCAGATCATAGGACAGCCGTGAGGTGCTGGCGATGTGGGTGGCGGTCCAGCCACCATCGGAAGTGCGCGATACATCGCCAATGGTCAAAACCCGTTCTGAGTCAAAAGTGCCGATGCCAATGGCAGAATGGGTTTCAAAATTCAGACCACCAAACTTGCCGCCGCCATATAGTCCGACCTGGACCGTGCGCGAAGTCAAAGGCTTGTCAAAAGTGCCTGGCTGTCTAATTTCGTTTGAAAACCCACTGACTGATATGCCAACGGCGTCCAGCGGGCCGACCTTGCGGTCAATACCCATCGCCAGGCCAAGGCCAAAGCCGCGATAGGGCTGGGTAATGGAGCTTAGATTACGGCTCATATAATAGCCGATTTCCTGTACCCACAATCCCCCTTGAGGGCCATAGCCACGGCGCACATTATCAAGGCGTGTGGCCACGGCACCGGTGGTGCCATCGGTATTAGCCAGGGTGAATTGTAACGCAGCCGCCCCAAATTCCGGTAATAGCTGGTTATACGCGGCATAAAACTCATCAGCATCGGTAAGGCGCACAAAACTGCCTTCCAGTGCTTCATCCGTGCTGGCGGAAAGTGCTGTAAACCAGGCATCATAGGCGGCAGCCTGATTGGCATCAAAGCCCAACTCGCTGGCGGAGCGGCGCTCCAGATCCAGAACCAGTGAATTCCCATCCGCCCCAAGGCGCAAACCCACATTATAGAGGAATGGTAATTGCTCAGAATCCAGCAAGGCATCCAATGTGCTGGCAATGCTTAAATTATTGGCTTGCAGAAAGTTGAAACTGCCGCCATCGCCGATTAACCCGTTCAGCAGCGGCGCAATCACGGCGCCATCAACAAAGGTCACATCGCCGGAGGCATTAAATGTGGCTCCGATAATGCCGGTGGCCGAGTCGGTCAGCGTCATCTGCAGGCGGGCATCAGCGCCAAATATGGCATTGGTCAGATCAAGGCTGGTGCTGGACCCAAGCGCCAAAAGACCGTTACGAATATCAAGGGTTAGCATGCCATCTGAATCGTGCAGCGCCCCGGTCAATTCAGCACCATTATCAATGGTTAGCAAGTCCGCGCCATCGCCAAACACCAGATCGCCGGTAAACGTGCCGGCATCCAGTTGCACCACATCATCACCGCTACCCAGCAGAACATCACCGGTAATCGATGGATTTCCGCCTATATCCGGGTCGGCAAACTGGTGAATGGTTACGCCGTCTGTATTGGCCGAAACATCAATGGCAACGGCATGGCGCGTCGTATCATTGGGGTCTGCTTCTTCACCATCAGGAAGAACTTCGGTATAATTGGCAATTATATCGCCCTGATTTTCAATCAGGTCCACGGTTCCAGAAGCATCAAAAATGCCTACCGCGCGTGAGCCGGTCCCGGTGCCGGTATAGGAAGCCTCAATGACATTATTATTGAAAATAGAATTGACTTCCCCGCCAGCATCAACAGCAATGGCTATGGCCTCACCGCCAACTTGAGAAATCACCGAGCTGCGAAATCGGCCGGTGTTGTTTACGGTATCCACATAGCCGCCATTTTGCACCCAGAGCGCCCGCGAACTGGCATCAAATGCGGTGGCAAGAACGGTGCCGCCATTAAAGATACCGTGTTCAATAATCGCCCGGCGCATGACGCCACCAACCTCGGCACCCTTTATCAATATGGCCGTGGCCGCATACCCGTCATTGAGTCCGGCAGCGGTAATCGCGCCAGAATTGATCAGGCCATAATCGGTATCATCTTCAGCGGTGCCAATAATGCCAAGCACCACATCGGCATCTTCGCCGCCTGCAGCCACCAACACAGCAGGGGCAGAGCCCTGGGAGATGATTTCCCCGGTGCGCAGGGTGTTGCCGGCATCATCAAGCAGTGCGCCATTAAAAAACCCGCCAGTAATATTGGCGGTTATGGATACGGCAGGACCACTGGAGAGTAAATCATCATCATCCAGCTTGGCACGATCATCAGCATTATTGCGTCTGGTCTCTTCACGAAAACCAGTGGAGGAAATTCTGCCGGTATTGGTTACCGTGCCATTGACCTGGGCTTCGATGCCAAGGCCGACACTGTTTTCACCCTTAACCAGAATGGCGCCGGAATTGGTGATATCACCATTAACAATACCGGCAATTTGCACCCCATAGCCGTTATTGCCAACGAGGCCAATATTACCATCATTGGTAAAATTGCCATCAAGACCGGATAAAACACGCACACCAGCCGAATCATTACCCTCAACGGCAATGCGCGCGCCCAAATTATTATTTATGTCGCCGGTAAAGGCAGAGGGGCCATCGACCAATATACCGGTTCGGTCAGTGCCAATGGCAAAGGCCCCGTCCAAATCCCCGTCTTCATCATCATCAGTGGGGGTATAATCTTCGGTCAGATCAATATTACCGGTATTGGTAAACCCGCCCGTTGTGCCACCGGTGATCAATATACCAATGGTGTTATCAGCGTCCGTTGAGCCAATGGTGCCTTCATTAGTGACTGTATTATCGGTGTCCAGGGTAACGGCGGCGCCCGATCCAACCAGAACCGAACCCCCGGCACGGATAATAATATCACCAGGATTGCCGCTATCTATGGTGCCAGTTGTTACCGGGTCGGTGCGCTCATCGGTAACTTCAACCTGGGCGAAGGCTATGCTGGCAAAGCCAAATAGTGGTAAAGCAACGGAAACTAAAAGGGTTTTACGCAACATGGGCACCAAATTCACTCGTGATGATGACGTGGCCAAGCCACACAGTGCGGCAGTTCTAGCCGATAGAATGCCGCCCGTCTATTGACTTTAGAGTGTTATTCTCAGGCATAATTTTGCCACATTTGCAGCTGCGGGCTCCTGGTTGTTCAATCTGTCATCTGCTCTTGTGCATTTGTGCTCGTTTTTTATAATCATGCTTGCGTATTATGCGTCCTTTTTTCAGATTTCTGAAAGGCATGTCTCATGCCCCTGGATCACCCGGCTTTCGCTTCATCACAGACCCTTTATTCTCCTGCGCTGGCCAAGGAACTGGCCCCGCTTTATGAAAAGCTGAAATCCGTCATTCCCGCCATGGAATGGCCGATATTCGCGCCGCTTATTCATGAGATCAATGCCCTGAAAAAAGAACGTAATGCGGTCATTCTGGCGCATAATTACCAGACACCGGAAATTTTCCATGGTGTCGCGGACATCGTTGGCGATTCTTTGCAATTGGCGCGTGAAGCCATGGGTGTTGAAGCCGATGTGATTGTGCAGTGCGGGGTGCACTTTATGGCCGAAACCGCCAAATTAATGAACCCGCAAAAAACGGTGTTGTTACCGGATCAGGGTGCCGGGTGCTCGCTGGCCGAATCCATCACGCCAGAAGACGTGCGCACCCTGCGCCAGCTTCATCCCGGTGTGCCGATTGTTACCTATATCAATACCAGCGCCGCCGTGAAGGCAGAATGCGATATGTGCTGCACCTCATCCAATGCAGTGCAAGTGGTGGAATCCTTTGGTGTCGATCGTGTGATTCTGGTCCCGGATGAGTATCTGGCGCAAAACGTCAACGCACAAACCGCTGTGGAGGTGATTGCCTTTAACGGGCGTTGCGAAGTGCATGAGCGCTTCAGCGCCGAAGAATTGCGTGAATATCGCGCAGGTTTTACCGGCCTGAAAATCATTGCGCACCCCGAATGCCCGCCGGAGGTGCTCGATGAGGCCGATTTTGCTGGCTCCACCGCCAGTATGATTAAATGGGTTCAGGATCACCAGCCGGAAAAAGTTCTGATGGTAACAGAATGTTCCATGAGCGATAATGTGGCGGTAGAGAACCCGGAGGTGAACTTCGTGCGCCCCTGTAATCTTTGTCCGCATATGAAGAAAATTACATTACAGAATATTCTGTATGCCCTGCGTTACAACCGCCATGAAATCATCATTGATCCGCAAGTTGCGGCCCCGGCGCGGCGCGCGGTCGAGCGCATGATCGCGTTGCCGGTTTGATGGGCGCGGACAGGGCGCTGCCGCCGCTTGCCCCCTTGCCGGATTTGGTCTTACGTCCTCTGGTGCAGGGCGCTTTAACCGAGGACCTGGGCCAGCATGGCGATCTGACCAGTGCCATTATGATTGCTGAAAAATCCATGACGGAGGCGATGATTGTCGCTCGTGAGAATGGCAGGATAGCGGGGCTGGATTGCGCCCGTCTTGCCTTTTCCATGCTGGACCCGGCGATCGGTTTTACCGCCAAGGTAAACGA
Organism: Robiginitomaculum sp.; assembly: GCA_021776595.1. Classification (GTDB taxonomy): domain Bacteria; phylum Pseudomonadota; class Alphaproteobacteria; order Caulobacterales; family Maricaulaceae; genus Robiginitomaculum_B. The sequence goes on from JAJFFP010000021.1 coordinate 7,880, forward strand.
TGGTCAGGATGTGACTGCCGGACAGGAAATCGTGCAAATTTCCGGCAATACCAGAGCCATATTGGCGGCAGAACGAACAGCGTTAAACTTTCTAGGCCATTTAAGCGGTATTGCCACGATGACACAGGCGTTTGTCGTGCAATTACGCGGCACAAAGGCGAAAATGGCCTGCACCCGTAAAACCCTGCCCGGACTACGCGCGGTGCAGAAATATGCGGTGCGCGCTGGCGGTGGTATCAACCACCGTTTCGGTCTGGGCGATGCCATATTAATCAAGGATAACCACATTGCCGCCCTGGGCAGTGTTGCAAAAGCCATGCAGGCCGCCAGGGTAAGCGCCGGGCACATGCGTAAAATAGAAATAGAAGTGGATGCACTGGTGCAACTGGAAGAAGCCTTGCCGTTTCGCCCCGATGTGGTGCTGCTGGATAATATGGACCTGAAAACGCTTACCGCCGCCGTAAAAATGGTGGATGGGCGCGCCATCACCGAGGCTTCCGGCGGTGTTAGCTTACAAAACCTGGCTGCTATTGCCGCCACCGGGGTGGATGTGATTTCGTCCAGCGCCCTGACCATGAAGGCCAGAGCGCTAGATCTGGCTCTGGATTTTACCGTTTAGGGCGTTCTAGCTCGCGTAATACATGTCAAACTCGACCGGGTGCGGGTGCATTTCAAGGCGGGTGATTTCTTCCATTTTCAGATCGATATAGGCGTCAATCTGGTCCTTGCTCATGACATTGCCTTTGGTCAGAAAATCATGATCGCTATCCAGCGCTTCCATGGCCTCACGCAAAGACGCACACACATGGGGCACATTTTGCAATTCCGCCGGGGGCAGGTCGTAAAGGTCCTTGTCCATGGCATCGCCCGGATTGATCTTGTTCTCTATGCCATCAAGGCCAGCCATCAAGAGGGCAGCAAAGGTAAGATATGGATTGCCCGCCGCATCAGGGAAGCGGGTTTCGATGCGCTTGCCATTGGGTGATGCCGAATAGGGGATGCGGATCGAGGCCGAGCGATTGCGCGCCGAATAGGCCAGCAGCACCGGTGCCTCAAAGCCAGGCACCAGGCGTTTGTAGGAATTGGTCGCGGCATTGGCAAAGGCGTTAATGGCGCGGGCATGTTTAATGATGCCGCCAATGTAATAGAGGCAGGTTTGCGACAGATCCGCATAGCGATCCCCGGCAAATACCGGCTTGCCGCCTTTCCAGATCGACTGGTGCACGTGCATACCCGACCCGTTATCGCCAAAATAGGGTTTGGGCATGAAGGTGGCCGTTTTGCCATAGGCGGCGGCCACATTTTGCACCACGTATTTGTATAGCTGTAAATGATCGGCCATTTCCACCAGGGTTGAAAACTTCATGCCAAGCTCATGTTGCGCCGGGGCAACTTCGTGGTGATGCTTTTCCGGATTGAGGCCCAATTTGGTCATAACGGACAGCATTTCGGTGCGCATGTCCTGCGCCGAATCCACCGGCGGCACCGGGAAATAGCCGCCGCCGGGGCCAGGGCGGTGACCCATATTGCCATATTCATACTGCGTGCCGGAATTGGCAGGCAATTCAGAGGAATCAAAGGCATAGCCGGTATTGTGGGCCTGGGTGTTCCAGCGCACGTCATCAAAGATAAAAAATTCGGCTTCCGGGCCGAAATAGGCTGTATCACCAGTGCCGGAGGCTTGCAGATAATTTTCGGCTTTTTTGGCCGAAGAACGCGGATCGCGCCCATAGGGAGACATGGTGCCGGGTTCCAGAATGTCACACATCAGGGTCAGGGTTTCATCCTGATAAAACGGGTCAATTTTGGCGGTGGCAATGTCCGGCATCAACACCATGTCAGAATCATTTATGGCCTTCCAGCCATTGATGGATGAGCCGTCAAACATGGCGCCATCCTCAAAAAAATCTGCATCGACCATGGAGGAATCAAAGGTGACGTGGTGCATTTTTCCCCGTGGATCGGTAAAACGTAAATCCACGTAATTTATGCCTTCATCTTTGATTCTTTTCAATAATTTATCAGCCATAGTCTTTGTCCTCGTCCTTGTCTGGTGTTGCTGGGTGTTTCTAAAGCGCGTTATTGTCCCGTTCGCCGGTGCGGATGCGCACCGCCTGTTCAATGGTGCTGACGAATATTTTTCCATCGCCAATGCGTCCGGTTTTGGCTGCCTGTGTTATGGCTTCGATTACCGCTTCGGTTTGCTCATCGGCGACCACTACCTCAACTTTCAGTTTGGGTAGAAAGTCCACCACATACTCGGCACCGCGATATAACTCTGTATGACCTTTTTGGCGGCCAAAACCTTTGGCTTCTTGCACAGTTAAACCCTGCACCCCGACATCATGGAGTGCCTCTTTGACATCATCGAGCTTGAAGGGTTTGATGATCGCTTCAATTTTCTTCATGTTACTTCCCCGGACTTTCTCCAAGCCACAACAATCCTGATCCACTGTTTGCCTGCCCACTGTTTGTCTGCCATGTATGAAAATAGGCAAGCATAGCAGCACTGTTGGCACGAAAAATAACACTATGCCATTAAAATGGGCGGCTATGCCTAAAAAATGGGCAAGTCATTTTGGCAGTAATAAGGGCTGGGGGGGCAGACGGGCTAGGGTCTGGGCCCTTTAATTTCATCAATCGCAACTTCGAGCTGAATATCGCGCCCTTCTTTCAGGCTCTCCTGAGTAAAGAGAGCCTCAATATCTGGAATAACACCACGCCGCTCAAGCACCGTACCTTTGGAAGTTTGCGTTTCCGCCACCGGAAAAACGAAATATGCGCCGACCGGAAGCACGGAAATATCTGCTACTAAATCTCGTCCTGGGGTGCGTTCGCCAACTATAGTCGCGTGCCCTAGGGATTGAAGCCCGCCGGCGAATTCTTCACTTGAAGAGGCGCTGAAGCCATCGACAAGAATAACAAGTGCGCCCTCATAGGGTCGCTCATTCGGCTCGAGATAGATGTCGTCAACCCCGCCTCTTCCGCGATAGCGCCAAATGATCGTGCGTTCGGGGACAAATCTTCCAGCCAACTGAAGGCGCACGCCGAAAGCACCCCCTGGATTACCTCTAAGGTCTATGAGCAGGCCCTTCGTATCAGCTAGCTGCTCCATGGCATCAGCCAAGTCGTCAAGCAGTGCGGGGTGAAAGCTGTTGAACTTGATGTAGCCTATTGTCTCCTCAAGACGATGAGAGGTGAAGGTAACATAAGTCGGTGGTAATCCTTCTTCAAAAACTGCTTGAGCGCCTCTCGAACGCCGATTGAGAAGCCGTTCAAAGACATTGCCATCATGATCTTTGAACCCGATGAGCACTTGGTCTTCAAGTGGCCCCAAAAGCTCCCAATCGATTTCGTCGAGGGTCATGTAACGTTCATTGCGATCCGTGAAGGGTGGTGTCGGAAAAGAAATACGTTCCTCTGCGATCTCCGCAACCGTTCGGCCGTTCAACCTGAGAACTTCAAAGCCGGTAAGGAGACCTGCCTCCGCTGCGCTTGAGCCATCTTCTACATGCGTAATGAGCAACTTATCGCCCACTAAACGAACCTCTATGCCAATGGTTCCCTCACCGAAAATAGCGGCCTCGCCGAGCTGTTTGGTGTCGCCTATTGGCACGACGCCAAGGTGTGAAGCTCCCAATTCAAACAGCATTGTGTTGATCTGTGTGTAGAACGCGTCATCATTTTGGGACTTAATGATTTTCGTGCGATAACGCACTCGGGCATCCTGCCAATCAACGCCATTGAATCCTCCGTCATAAAAGCGTTCATTGATCGTATTCCAAACGATGTCAAAACTCTCTTCATAATGATTGACCTGTTGCGCACAAGCCGATGGGGTCAGACTGAATGCCAATAAGATGAACATTACAAATGACCTAACATTATCCGACAGCACTGTTTGTCTCCAATCTACTTCAGTAGTTCCAGAATTTGAATTCCGTTCCACTCGCCTCATTGGGCAATGACTGTTTCGTCAAGGCAGGCAATAATTTCGCTGCCTTCGAAATCGATAACTTTTCCCGTGGCAGCCATTCGCACATAGTTAACCGATGCGCGCCCTGTGCTACCCACTGAATACATACCCTCTGCAACTCTTTGTTGATGACAGGGTTCAGGACTCATTAAATTCAGCATAAGACGATAGCAGCGATTAGGATTGCTGAGAAGAAGGTGTAGGCACATCGGGTAAAGCAGGTTGCGATGCGCCGCCAGTCTTTGAGACGTCCGAACATATTCTTGACTTTATGGCATTGTTTATAGAAGGTTTTACAATAGCCAGCGGGAAAATTACTCCTCTGCGTGCCGGGAGGCAGGAGGTTGCTTCCTTGGTGTTCAATGCATACCTGAACTCGTCACTGTCACATCCCTTGTTACCAAGCTGATGAGCGGGTTTGACAGGAAAAGCCAATCTGCGGCGCAAATGCGTCTCGCATAGGGATAAACCTGTGCTTCACCGTATTTGCTGGCATCCTAACCCTTCCTGTCAAACAGAATTGAATATAATTAATGGGGGCTGACCCTAGGGCACCGTCACCGCCGCGCTGGTTTCGGAGCGAATGGTACCCGAACTGTCCTTAAAACGCACAACCACGCGAACACTGGCAGCATCAAGCGGTATGCCTCCCGAAGCCTGATCGGACACAAATATGGCAAAAAAGCTGGCCCCGGCACCAATCACGCTATTTACGAATGTGCCAAGTGGCGTAATACAGGTCGAGGTTGCATCGGTTTCACAGATTTGCACCGTCAGTGGCAGCGCCGTGCCCGTGCTGGAATTGCGGGCGATCAGGGCGACTTCCATTGCCGCATCTGCCGAGCCGCCAACATCTCCGGCACCGATATTCGTGGCCGATACGGTCATGAAACTGGCCCCATTTGTGGGCACGGTTATGATGCCATCGCCCGAAGGGGTGGCCCCGATACTCAGAACATCGGGCCCCGCACTGGCATCCACCGTGAGCAACTCTACATTCACACCGGCAATGGCGTCATTGGTAGCCCCCGGACAGGTAAATCCTGGAAAAGCAAATATTGCCCCGGTGGCCAGCGGGGTGAAGGACAGGATAAAGGAGGCGGACTGCCCGACCGCCAGATCAAAAGGCTGATCCGGGGCACCCGTCGGCACATTGGCAGCGTTGGTCATTTGATACCCCATGCTGACCACCGGTGTTGGCCCTAAAATAATGTTACAATTCAACGCCGGTTTGCTACCCGCATTGATGACCGAGGCAAACACCGTAATCACCGGGCCGCCGACAAAGCCACTGCGTGCCGCCGGCAAAACGGATGAAAACAGTGTTGTTGATCCGGTTGCTTCGGGGATGCCATAAATCACATGCCCGGCAAGGCGGTTGTGGCTGGATATGATGATATCCGAAGCCCCGCCAAGGTCGCGATTGACATCACCGCCACGGACCGATTGTCCAAAAAAGTCATTGTCTGCCGCCCCGGTAATGGCAAAGCCGTTATCGCCATCCAGTGCAGACAGTTCCATGCTGGCGGCAAAGGGAGGCAGGTGACCGAACACCACATAGGCCGCGCCGGCATTGTTGCCAAACCGGTCCGCTCCGACGATGACATCGGCAATACCATCGCGATTAACATCGCCTGCGCCACTGACCGATTGTCCGGCTTGATCT
>JAJFFP010000022.1 GCA_021776595.1 Robiginitomaculum sp.
AGCAATTCGTCCGCAATACCCAGCTTGTCGCGGCAATAAAGCACCTGCACGGCAAAGGCCTCGTTCAGCTCCCACAGGCCGATATCATCCATGGTCAGACCATTGGCAGCCAACAGCTTTGGCACGGCAAATACCGGGCCAATGCCCATTTCATCGGGGTTAACCCCAGCGGCCCATATGCCGCGATAGGCCCCTAATGGCTCAAGGCCGCGGCGCGATGCCTCTTTGGCCTCCATCACCACGGCAGCCGATGCGCCATCGGAAAGCTGTGAGGCATTACCGGCGGTAATATATTTTCCTTCCTTGACAACCATGCCGTCCCTGAACACCGGCTTTAAGTTTGCCAGCGCTTCTGTCGTAGTGCCGGGGCGATTGCCCTCATCCTTATCCAGCGTCACATTTTTGTCGGATATCTCTTTGGTTTCGCGGTCCATGACTTTCATCACGCTGGGCAGCGCCACAATCTCTTCATCAAAGCGCCCGGCCTCTTGCGCTTTGGCGGTGCGGTCTTGCGATTGGGCCGCATAGGCGTCTTGCGCCTCACGGGAAATACCATAACGATCAGCGACAATCTCGGCGGTTTCCAGCATGGACATATACAGGTTGGGAACATGTTCCTTGATCCATGGATCATGGGCACGATAGCGGTTCATGTGTTCATTTTGCACCAGTGATATGCTCTCCCCGCCACCGCCAACGGTTATATCCATGCCATCGCACAAAACCTGCTTGGCGGCGATGGCAATGCCCATCATGCCGGATGCACACTGGCGATCCACACTCATGCCGGCAACCGTGTCTGGCACCCCGCCCCGGATCAGCATTTGCCGGGCCGGGTTTTGCCCGCCCGATCCTTGCTGCATGGCGCACCCCATTATGACATCATCAACCTCGCCGCCCTCAAGACCGGCGCGGGCAATAGCGTGTTTGATCACATGACCGCCCAATTCCTGAAGCTGGGTATTGTTAAAAGCACCCCGATAGGCCTTGCCAATGGGTGTGCGAACGGTGGAAACGATAACGGCTTCGCGCATGATATTGTCCTTATGGTAAAAAATGCTGCGTAAACGTAACCGCGATCTTACCTCCAGCGCAAACCCTTTACCGCTCCTTAACCATAAATTGGTCAGATAAATACAGAACCGGAGAACCCTTTCGTGCGCTTGCTAGCTTATTTTTTCATCCTGATGCTGATCATGCTTCATCCCTTGAGGGCGAAAGCCGAAGTGCGGGATATTGAACTGGGCACAAAAGGCAAGACCGCCCTATCCTTGATGCGCTTTGACAAGCAACCGGTCAGCGTGCAGGTGCAGGCCAATAACACCGGCGTCAAGGTTACGATCCTTGGGGTGCAGGCAAAAAAAGGTCAGATCATACCGCCCGATACACATCTGGTGCAGGCCATAGACATCATCCCCCTTATTGGCGGCGTGCAATTGCATTACCGCTTTTCCAGCGCGCCGGTGCAGGGCGGCGCAGAAATATATAATAAATCTGTTTTATTACGCGCCAGCTTTGCCCATGATTTGCGCGCCCAACATGCCAGTTTGTCTTTCGCGCCACATAAGCCGCAAACCCCGGTCCCGGTTAACACTGAACCTCAGATGGCCGCGCTTGATACTGATACGGCAAAGCCGGACGCAAGGCATAACCCGGCCAAGACAGAGCCTGCCCATGGCACCGACAACCACAATGAAGACGTTTCAACACCGGCCAAACCGGCTCACCCGGCAGGACAGGGCAGCGGCTCAACCCACAAGGCAGATAATGATCAGCCAATGCGCGATGGTGATATAGCCCCAACCCCACCAGTGCGCGGCACCGGCATGGTGCGCGAGGCATCGGTTACACCCTCACCCTCCAGTCAAAAACTGGATGCGAAGACCTGCGCCATGGCGCGTAAAGCCATTGAAGATGACCCCTGGGCGCTGGACAAATTATCGCTCTATGGCGCCTGCATCGCCAAAGAAGGCAAAAAAGAAGAAGCCAAAGAAGTGTTCGAGCGGCTGCTGACTTTCGATCCCGATATGATTTCCGCTTATATGGGGCTGGGTGCCATCGCCCAGGAAAGCGGCAATGCCGACAAGGCCAGCGCGTATTACAAGCAGGCGCTTGATCTTGGCGGCACCGATGCCGAGGCCGCGCAAGTCCGCGCCGCCCTGAATACACTTGGCCAACATCATTAATCCGAGAAACGGTAATCCTCGAATGAAGGCCGGGCCATCATGGCGCGAAATGTCGCCGTTGAGTGTGGCCAGAGTGTGGGAATGGTTCCATCTTCTGCCTGATACCAGCTCTTACACCCGCTGGACCAGACCATGTTTTTCAAATCTCTGGCTATACCCTCATTATAGCGCCTCTCAGCATCTTCGCGCACGTCGATGGCACCTGTTCTGGTTTGCTCAATGGCGGCAAGGATATAGTTGATTTGCGCCTCGATGATCAGGATCATGGAAGAATGGCCAAGCCCGGTATTGGGTCCAAGAATGGTAAAAAAATTGGGAAACCCGGTATAAGATACACCCCGATAGCCTTGCAGTCGTTTTTCAAATTTTTTATGTAATTTCTGGCCACCCCGGCCAATAATATCCAGGCCAGCCGTAAACTGTGTCGCCTTGAACCCGGTGGCCAACACCAGTATATCGGCAGGAATTTCCCGGCCAGATGCTGTGCACACACGATCGCTTTCCAGAGAGGCTATGCCTTCTGTAACCAGCGCCACATTACCCCGCAATAACGTCTGGTAGTAATCATCCGAGAGTAAAATACGTTTACACCCAAGGGGGTAATCGGGGGTAAGTTTCGCCCGCAAATCCGCATCGTGCACAATGTCGTGCATGGTGTTCAATGCACTATTTGCCAATAATCTTGCCAAAAGGCTGTTTTTGCGAAACGCACGAAAACTGACCAGATCGCGGCTAAGGTCCATAAAGGCGCGTTTCAGGCGCAACAAAAAGGGGAAACGCCGCCAGCGCGCTTTTTCGGATTCGCGCCAGGCCCGGTCACGACGCGGCACAATATAATTTGCCGTGCGTTGGAAAATTGTCAGGCTGGCAACCTGATCGGCAATGGCTGGCGCGATTTGCACCGCACTGGCGGCACTGCCGATGATGGTTACACTTTTACCATCAAGGGCAAGGTCATCCGGCCAGCGTGCCGAATGAAACACCCGGCCTTTGAATTTTTTCATACCCTTGATGGGCGGAATAAACGGCACACTGAGCGGCCCGGTAGCACTGATCACAAAGCGGGCATAAATCACTTCACCCTCATCGGTGGTTAATTTCCAAAGCCTTTCCCCTTCGTCATAGGTTATGCTGGTAACATTGGTGTTCAGGCGAATATTCCCGGTAATGCCATATCGCTGTGCGCAATCTTCCACATAAGACTTTATCTCGCTTTGACGTGAAAAAACCCGGCTCCAATTGGGGTTGGGGGCAAAGGAATAACAATAAAGGTGCGAAGGCACATCACATCCCGCACCGGGATAGGTATTGTCATGCCAGGTGCCGCTAATGCCATTTGATTTTTCAAATATGATAAAACTTTTCCTGCCAGCGCGAGTAAGGGCGATGCCCATGCCCACCCCGGAAAATCCGGCGCCGATGATGGCCACTTCCAGCACATTTTGCTTTGCCTTTGCGCTCATCTGCTATGCTCCTGTGCAAAGCGGGACATTTGGGAATAAAACCTATACATCAGCTCTATTGTGGTTCCCTGTGGTTTGCCAGCAAAGTGAACCGTGTTTACGAGGTTTTGACAATGCAAAAAGACCGGCGCGCCCTTGTGCTGTTTTCAGGTGGACAGGATAGCGCCATCTGTCTGGCCTGGGCCTTGCAAAACTATAGCTATGTGGAAACCATCGGCTTTGATTATGGCCAGCGCCACCGCGTGGAAATGCAGGTGCGCGAAGCCTTTTTGTGTCATTTGAAAAATGATTTACCGACCTTGGCCAAAAATCTGGGTGAGGACCACCGGGTTGACCTGACCGGCTTTGGTGCCATAGCCGATAGCTCTTTAACCGCTGAGCGCCAGATCGCTTTTAACCAGAGCGGCCTGCCAGATACCTTTGTGCCGGGCCGCAATTTGATGTTTTTTACGGTCGCCGCCGCGCTTGGTTATCGCCGCGCCCTGCATCATCTGGTGGGGGGTATGTGCGAAACTGATTATTCGGGCTATCCCGATTGCCGCAAAAATACGCTGGAGGCGCTACACGTCGCGCTATGCCTTGGCATGGATGAAAATTTTTCCATAGAAACGCCGCTTATGTATCTGGATAAAGCACAAAGCTGGCAAATGGCCCAGGACCTGGGCGGAGAGGCGCTGGTAGCATTAATTATCGAGCATACCCACACCTGTTATCTCGGCCAGCGGGACCAGCGTCATGACTGGGGTTATGGCTGCGCCGCCTGTCCGGCCTGTGATTTGCGCGCCAGGGGCTGGGCAGCATGGAAGGCACAGGCATGACCTATTCGGTCAAGGAAATGTTTTTGACTTTGCAGGGCGAAGGCGCACAGGCCGGACGTCCTTCGGTCTTTGTGCGTTTTACCGGGTGCAATCTGTGGTCCGGGCGCGAAGTGGACCGCGCCAAAGCGCAATGCCGGTTCTGTGATACCGAATTTGTTGGCATGGATGGGCAAAATGGCGGTCAGTTCAAAACCCCGGTCATGCTGGCCACAGCCGCAGCGCGTTTATGGCCAGGCGGCGGCAAGCCATATCTGGTTTGCACCGGGGGTGAGCCGCTCTTGCAACTGGATGCCCCGCTGATCCATGCGTTTCATGATGCAGGCTTTGCCATTGCCGTAGAGACCAATGGCACCATTGCTGCGCCGGGTGGCATAGACTGGCTGTGCGTCAGCCCCAAGGCCGATGTGCCATTGGTGCAGCAAAACGGAAACGAGCTAAAACTGGTTTATCCGCAAAAAGAGAACAAGCCGGAGGATTTTGAGCATCTGGATTTTGATCGCTTTGTGTTGCAACCCATGGACGGACCGGACGTAGTGGAATATACGCGCAGCGCCGTGAGGTATTGTCTTTCACACCCCCAATGGGGCCTTAGCCTGCAGACGCACAAATGGATCGGAATTTCCTAGAAACCCTTGAGAGCATGAAACGCCGCCCGGCGAGCATTAGCCGTGCCGCCTGGTTTGAGGCCGCGCACCAGCTTGCCCAGTGCAAAGACGGGCAGGGATACACCCATTTGCATGGCCACTCCTTCAAGGTCGAGCTGACGGTCTACGGTGTGCCGGAGGGCCCCAATGGCTGGGTAGAGGATTTGGCGAACTTAAAAGCGGCGCTGGATGAAGTGCGCGGGGTGCTGGACCATGCCTGTCTTAATGACATTGTAGGGTTGGAAAAGCCATCACTGGAGCGATTATGCGCCTGGATTGCCGCCTTTGTGCAACCGCAACTGCCCAAACTGAGCATGGTGCGGGTTTCCCGTCCATCCTTAAATGAAAGCTGCACTCTGGCGCTGGATTAACTCAGGCGCTGGTTTTGGCTTCAGCAAATGAAACCATTTTTTGTGCTTTCTCATCCCATAAGCCCAGCCGGATGCAATCCAGACTCTGGCGCAAGGTAAGGCGTTTCAGCGCGGCCAGTTCAGGATGATCACGCAATACATTTTGCAGGCGGTAATAGGGAATACGGCTGCACAGATGGTGCACATGGTGCACACCGATATTGGCGGTAAACCAGCGTAAAATGCCCGGCAGGTCATAATGCGAGCTACCATAAAGGGCGGCGTCCTGCACCTGCCAGTCGTCAGAACGCGCCCAAATCGTCCCTTCAAACTGGTGCTGCACATAAAACAGCCACACCCCGATGGAAGCCGCCACAATGGCGATGGGTAAATGCACCAGTAAAAACGGGCCAATACCAACAAAATAGATCACCACCGCCGCCAGCAGCAACATGACCAGATTTGTGCCCATGGCGCTCAGCCAATAGCGCCAGCCCGCCCTCATAAATCCCAACGGCAAACGTTGGCGCAGTAAAAAGTTATACGCCGGGCCAACACCAAATAAAATCAGCGGATGACGGTAGAGGCGATACCCAAACCGGCCCACAGGCGTCAAAGCCCTGTATTCTGACAGAGTCAGCGTATCTATATCGCCCATGCCCCGCCGGTCCAGGTTTCCTGATGTGGCATGGTGCATGGCATGGGCCCGCCGCCAGACGTAATAAGGCGTAAGGGTGAACACCCCAAGGGTGCGCCCCACCCAGTCATTAAGCCGCTTTTTGCTGAAAAATGCGCCATGACCGCAATCATGCTGGATTAAAAACAAACGCACCATAAATGCGCCCGCCGGCAGGCTCAGCAATATCGTCAGCCAGTAACTGATCGACAGTGCCCACCAGGCAGCGGCCCAAAAGGCCACAAAAGGCACGGCGGTAATGATAAGCTCCAGCGTGCTTCGTCCTGGATCTGGTTTCCAATACCCGGTTAAGATGGGTAGCCATTCCCGTGCTGATATGGTGGTTTTTGTATCGGCTCCGGGCTGGTACATTGAACGCATAAACAAAGGGCCTCATATAAGTGAACATACTCAGCATATTCTTATAGCAGCATGGTAAAATCGCAACTGATTTGACTTTAACCGTAAAAAAGCTGCCACGGCAGTTTGCAGTGGAAACCGGTAAAGTCCTCTGATAGAGAGAAATTCATGGTCCCGTAGCTCAGATGGATAGAGCACCAGATTCCTAATCTGGGGGTCGCGCGTTCGAATCGCGCCGGGATCACCATTTTTTCAATGACCACCCAGATACATAGGCGGCAACATTTTCCACCGCCTGTCTTGTGCGGGCCGGGGTGCCGGGGATCTCGGCCTCGGCCATGGCGGCGCTTTGGATAAAGCGCCGGGCCGTGCCGCCATCTTGCTTGTAAAGACGCATATTGTTCGCATCATAGCTGTAAAGCGCACCCATCGCCGTGCTGCTGTCCGAGGCATTGGTCAGGCGGTTATTGTTCGCGGACTTACGCGGCCCCACCGGGGCCCCGGTTCTGCTCACCATGGGTATAGCTGCGCGGCGGCGAAGCGGCGCAGGAACCAGCGGTCGAGGTGCCGGCGAGATTGCCCGAAGCATCGTAGCACAGGTCTGTGACCTCCGGCGCAGTGCCGCAGGAACCCGTGGTCGAGGTGCCTGGCAAATGGATAGTTTCGGTTACTGTCACCGGAATCCTGGTTTCGGTTACTGTCACCGGAATCCTGCACCCCAGCCGATTGGCGGCGTAGTAATACACGGCGGAATAGTTTCGGTTACTGTCACCGGAATCCACCGGAATCGCAGTCGCTGTTTGTTTCCCGATGAGTTTTGTTTGGGCACCAGACCCAGCCAGGCGGCCAGTTCGCGGCCTGATCTGAACTGTGTCGCATCACCGATACTGGCCACCAGCGCCGTAGCGGTAATCACCCCGACACCGGGAATACTGGCCAGGCGCTGGCTGGCTTCGCTGTTTTTGTGCCATTGGTTCAACTGTTTCTCCAGCAAGGCCAGCTGCTCTTTCACACCCGTTAGCTGGACCACCAGAAAGCCAAGGGCCTCACGAGCCGGGCCGGGAAGCCGTTCATCGCTCTCGTCATGGATGATTGCCACCAGTTCCTGGGCTCTGGAGGCCCCCTTGCGCCACCACAATGCCGAACTCGGCGCAGTGGCCGCGCATCGCATTGATCAGTTGCGTTTTCTGGCGGACCAGCAGTTCTCGTGTGCGGTGCAGCAGCAAGGCAGATTGTTGCGCTTCGCTCTTGATCGCCACAAAGCGCATGTTCGGGCGGACCATGGCCTCGGCTATGGCCTCGGCATCACTGGCATCGGTTTTGTTAGACTTGACGAAAGGCTTGACAAACTGCGGCGCGATCAGCACCACTTCATGGCCAAGGCTGGCCAGCTCCCGCGCCCAATAGTGTGCACTGCCGCACGCCTCCATGCCGATCCGGCAGGGGGCAAGCCCGGCAAAAAACCGCATCATCTGCCCCCGCCGCAAGCGTTTCTTCAATACAGCTTGCCCAGCATCATCGTTGCCGTGAACCTGAAATACGCATCCGCCAAATCAAGGCCAATCGTGGTAATGGATATAGTCATGGACGCCTCCTTTAATGGTTATGTCTTTTCGACGCTACCATTATGGCTCATTAGAAGCCGCCTGGGGCGTCCATACCATTACCGTAACTCGTAACTGCACCGTAACCCCCCGGTGGCGGTGCTGCCAACGGAATCCTAATTCGAAAAACGTTGCTTACATTCATCATCAATAATGATTGTCACCCCCCCCTTTAATCCAGTACCATCAACAACATACCCACTAATGTTCACAAAACACCCATCAATGGCATCAAGACTTTTTAATTCAATATTGTTAAATTGTTGATCTTGTATAGTAATGGTAGAATTAGAGGTAATCAAAATTGAAAAAGCCCAATCGTTTACTTTTGCATAATGCTCATTGATATAAATTGACGGAAACAATTTACTGTTTGTTGATAACAATCCATAAAAAGAAACATATTTTCCTTCATAATTGTTTGGATTCGTAATTAATTGCACAATTGTTGTGCTGTGAATGCTATGCTGCCCTATTAAGTCGGCAGGTGGCTTTTTATAATACACACACACTGCCATCAACACGACAATTGCTGTCACAACAGATATTAAAGTTTTCTTCATTGGCATTCCATTTACTCCGTTGGATACTCCTTTAATAATTCCCCAACACTATTAACGAAATAAATTTCATTTGCGCCAGTAGCCGTTAGAATACCTGGCTGCGTTTCTCCAAAAACAGGTGAAAATTCTGTCGTAATAGCGTTGTGACCAACGCCATAAACTAAAGCGACTGCTGAAAAACCACTAAATCCACCTATTTTTTGTTTGGAGCCAAAATTTGTAACGCCATTTGATACATAAAACCCAGTGGGACTGCCTACAGGAATCGAAAATATAGAGTAAGGAATTGGTATGCTAAGCTGTAAATGAAAAGCGACGACGGAAGTGACGGAAATCCCCCTACGCCCCCCAAGAACACCACTACCCTTCCGGCTGTTAAATCCGGTTCTTGCTAAAACCTCTTTTGCTGCCGCGCGCAATGCAATATCTTTATTTCTTAACGGCCCAATAAACGACAGCGATCCAATAGACTGCACCTTGAGTTGATCGGGTTTGTCTGCAGAGCCAGAGTTCCCGCCAGATCCATCACCAGCATTACCACCGCTGAAGAACGCCCCTTGTAAAAGCCCGCTGGTGCCCGTGGTAAAACCGCCAGTGCTGCGGCAAGTCCCATCATCATTTTCAATTCGTGGATTACGGTGACAGTAACCGAAATTATCGCATTGTGGGTTTATGGTGTAGGGCCATCGAAAGGAAAATGCCAGTTTTATCAGGGACGCACCGTGCTGCCGCGCCTCCCAATAGGCCCTAATTCGGTTACTGTCACCGTAAG
>JAJFFP010000023.1 GCA_021776595.1 Robiginitomaculum sp.
CGCAGGAAATATGGTGTATTTTCAAGGCCTTTTGACGGTGATATTTCGTTTATCGGGCTAGCCCGACAAAAGGTCCGGTGGACCTTTTGCGAACAGAACGCCCGAAGGGCAAAGCGAAAAAGAACTCTCGCCCTTCGGGTGTTTTTAAGAAACGCCGCCTGTCGTAACCCAGCCTTGCAAAGGCGGGCAGCCTTTGCTGCATTGGCTTATCTCCATTCAGCATTTCCTAAAAGCATGAAATTAAACCATTTGAATGAGTTTGGACCCTAGTGTGTGCGTATGATTAGTCGTTTCCTGCTTTCCCTGCTCGGTATTGTGGTGCTGGCCACAAATGGTTTTGCTGCGCCCGATAACCCGGTAAGGGATAATCCGGTAAAGCATAATGTGGTGGTGGAGCTTTTTACCTCACAAGGTTGCCCCAACTGCCCTGATGCCAATGCCTTTCTGGCCGATCTGGCGCAGCAGGAAAATGTGATCGCCCTAAGTTTTGCAGTGGATTATTGGGACTATCTTGGCTGGCGCGATACCTTTGCCATGCCTGCCTTTACCGCCCGCCAGTATGCCTATGGCAAGGCGTTGAAATATTCACGAATTTATACACCGCAAATTGTGCTCAATGGCCGCAAGATTTATAAAGGCATGCACCAAAGCAAAATTCGCAAAGCAATCGAACAAAATGCCAGTCATACAGGCCCGGTGGATACAGATGTCCCGGCGGTGAAAGCGCGCCTTAATGCAAAAGGGCAATTGGTGCTGGATATAGCGGGCAAGCCTTCCGGCAAAGTTGCCATCTGGCTGGCGGCCTATACCCCTGGTACACAAAGTATCGAAGTTCGTGGCGGCGAGAATAAGGGCAAAAGTCTGGTTCAGGTTAATATGGTTTCAGGCATGACCAAGCTCGCGGACTGGGATGGCAATCCGGTACATATGGTCCTGCCCATGCCCGGCGAGGGTGGCTGCGCTATTCTTCTACAGGCCGAGGCATTGGGCCCGATTCTAGCCGCCGCAAAGGTAGAAACCTAAGCCGCTTTTGACTTGTTACGATTTTGTTTCTGGGGCCGTTTTCTGCCCTGCTGGGCTTTGTTAGCATTGGGTTTTCCGTGGTGATTGCCCCCGGACTTATGGTTCGGGCGTGGCTTTTTCCTGAACGAATTGCCACGGCCACGCGGGGTGGGTGACAGGCCTTCCTGCGTAGGGTCATACGTGTCACGATAGGCGCTATCCAGACGTTCTATAGCGCGTCCGGTCAGCTTTTCAATATCGCGCAAAAAACTACGTTCAGTCGGGTCGCAAAGGGAAATGGCAATGCCGCTTTTACCCGCTCTGGCGGTGCGGCCAATGCGGTGAACATAAGATTCAGGGATATTGGGCAGCTCGTAATTTATGATGTGGGAAATATCATCAATGTCGATGCCGCGCGCGGCAATATCGGTTGCCACTAATATATTCAGTTCGCCCTTGCGAAAGGCGTTAAGCGTTTTCTGGCGCTGGCTTTGGCTTTTATTGCCGTGAATGGCCGCCGCCGTAAGCCCTCGTTTTTCCAGATTAATGACGACCTTGTTGGCGCCATGTTTGGTGCGTGTAAAAACAATTACGCGTTCAGTTTCCGCGTGTTCCACCAATTCTTCCAGCAATTGGCGTTTGGCCTGTTTGCCGACAAAATATACTTTCTGGTCAATGCGCTCGATAGGGCGAGATTGCGGGGCCACACTGATTTCCGCCGGATCAGACAGAAAATCCTTGGCCAGTGCCCGGATCTGTTTTGGCATGGTGGCGGAAAGCAGGACCGTTTGGTGGCTATGTGGCAGCAGTTTCATAATTCTGCGAATGGCAGGCATAAAGCCCAGATCCATCATCTGATCGGCTTCATCAAGAACAATGGTGTGGGTTTGGTCCAGCTTGAGCGCGCCGGTGGAAATATGATCCTCCAGCCGGCCCGGCGTAGCAACCACAATATCAACGCCGCGCGCCAGGTTGCGGATTTGCGCCCGTGGCTTTACCCCGCCAACAATGACTGTCACTGAAGCGTGTATGAACTGGCTGTAGACGCGGATGTTATCGGCGATTTGCGCTGCCAGTTCGCGTGTTGGTGCCAGAATCAGCGCCGGACAGGATTTGGCATCTGGCCGTCGTTTCTCCAGAAGAATTCTGTTTAACATAGGTAATACAAAGGCTGCGGTCTTGCCGGTGCCGGTCTGGGCAATGCCGACAATATCGCGCCTGCCCAGCATATCCGGTATCACACCGGACTGGATAGGGGTTGGGGTGGAATAGCCTGCGGCGCTAATGGCGCGCAGGATGGGTTCGGCAAGGCCGAGGTCATTAAAGGAAGTCAAAAATATACTCTCAATACAAATTATCCCTGCGCCGCAGGTTGCAGACAGGGTATGGCTTTTCGCCAATATGGGGGAGCTAGCGTAGAACAGCTGCCGGTGGGAAGGTGTGCAAGTGCACTTTGTGTTGGCAATTATACAGCGTATTCTCGCCCAAAGACCCTTACCGTAAATGATGCAATCATTATCCACGCGCGGCAAAAGCTGGGGCCATGTCTCACAGTTTGTAACTAAATGCAAACAAATAAAACCGTGGCAAATTTATCTGCCTTGATTTTGAATTCACTTTTGCCTGTGCAAAGCAGATGCAATGCGCAGGCAGGGTGTATAATACTGCATCTAACGGTTAGGGCGCGAGCCACAGGAAAAGCCAATGCTCAAGAATGGAATGGTGATTGCGTTCTTATTCCTGTTATTGGCCTGTTCGCCCGCTACGCCTCCAAGCGGCGTTGTGCTAGGCATGCAATTAGAGCCACCAGGTCTGGATCCTACGCGCGGTGCCGCCGGTGCCATTGATGATATAGTTTATGCCAATGTCTTTGAAGGTCTGACGCAGATTGCTGAGGATGGAAGCGTCAAGCCGGCGCTGGCAAAATCATGGACGGTTTCGCCAGATGGCCGTGAATATATCTTTCATTTACAGAAAGACGTTCGATTTCATGATGGCAGCGTATTTGATGCCAATGATGTCAGGTTTTCCCTGAACCGCGCCCGCGCCCCGGATTCGGTTAACGCCCAAAGAGGGTTGTTCGCACCGATCATGGATGTTGAAATACTTGACCCTCTCAGCGTTAGGGTCACCCTGAATAAGCCCGTGGGAGATTTTCTTTTTAACATGGGGCTTGGGGATGCGGTGATGGTGGATGCCGCCAGTGCCAATGGTAATGTAGCGCACCCTGTTGGCACCGGGCCGTTCCGCCTTGAGCGCTGGCAAAAGGGTTATGCCATCACTTTACGCCGTAATGAGGGCTATTGGGGCAAAAAAGCATTATCTGAAACCATAAAATTTGTATTTATCGCGGACCCGGCGGCCGCGTCGGCGGCACTGCTTGCCGGCGATGTGCATGGCTTTGCTGGCTTTCCCGCGCCGGAAAACCTGCCGGTATTTGAGAAAAACCCACGTTTTGATGTGCTCATCGGTGCCAGTGAGGGCGAGACAATACTGGCCATCAACAATGGTCGAAAACCGTTTGATGATGTGCGGGTTCGCCGGGCCATAGCCTATGCCATCAATCGTCAGGAACTTATCGATGGGGCTTTGTTTGGGCGGGGCATACCCATAGGTTCGCACTTTTCTCCCGGCCATCGCGCCTATGTGGATATGACCGGAATTTATCCTTATAATCCGCAAAAGGCACATGAGTTACTAACCAAAGCGGGGTATCCAGATGGATTTTCTGCCACCCTGAAATTGCCACCGCCCAGTTATGCGCGCCGGTCAGGCGAGATCGTTGCGGCGCAGTTAAATCAAGTCGGCATCAGGGTGAAAATAGAAAATATAGAATGGGCCGGATGGCTGGATCAGGTTTTTGCCAATAAGGATTATGATCTGAGCATTGTGGCCCATACCGAGCCCATGGACATCGGCATTTATGCCCGTGATGACTATTATTTTCAGTACCACAGCCAGGCTTTCAAAGCCCTGATGGAACAGCTTACACTCGCCAGTGACCCTGATGAGCGCGATGCGTTATATCGTAAAGCCCAACGCATGATCGCCAATGACAGCGTGAACGGGTTTTTGTTCCAACTGGTCAAAATGGGGGTATGGGATCATCGTTTGAAAGGCATGTGGAAAAATGCGCCCATACAAGGCGCGCCCTTGCGCGGGATTTACCTTGAAAATTAGAGGCACCAAGCAAAGCGCGTATGCGCCATGATAGTCTGGTTCCTGCGCCGGATGTTTGCCTTGCTGGCGACCATGCTGGCGGCGAGCCTGTTCATTTTTTTTATGATCGAGGTTTTGCCCGGTGATCCGGCGCATTTTATGATGGGCCTGAATGCAGACCCTGCCGGGCTTGACGCTTTGCGTGAACAGATGGGGCTGAATGCGACGTTGCCGGAACGCTATATGCGTTGGGTGCTGGCCTTGCTGCGCGGCGATTTCGGTATCAGTTATACCTATCATGTGCCGGTGCGTGATTTGATTGTCGAGCGTCTGGCCGTGTCACTGCCTTTGGCGGTTTATGCACTGGCAATATCAATTCTGTTGGCTTTCCCGATTGCGGTCTTTACTGCATCCAAAGCGGGAAAATTTGCCGATACACTGATCATGGGGGGCACACAGATCGGTGTTGCCATTCCCAACTTCTGGCTGGCCATGTTGCTGGTTTTATTGTTCTCCACACAATTACACTGGTTTTCTGCCGGGGGTTTTCCCGGTTGGCAGGCTGGTTTATTGGTGGCATTCAAGGCGTTGACCCTGCCAGCCATTGCGCTTGGGGTGCCCCAGGCAGCCATATTAGCGCGGGTGATGCGCACCTCCCTGATTGAGACCATGGGCGAGGATTATATGCGCACCGCCAGAGCCAAGGGTCTTGGCCAATTGCAGGTGATCTGGCGCCATGGGGTGCGTAATGCGATGATCCCGGTCCTGACGGTTATCGGGATGCAGCTCTCTTTTCTGTTGGCGGGCAGTATTATTATTGAAAATGTGTTTTTTCTGCCAGGCTTGGGCCGGCTGGTATTTCAGGCGGTGGCGCAACGGGACCTAGTGGTGGTCGAAGGGGTGGTGCTGGTGCTGGTGCTGGCGGTGGTGCTGGTCACGTTTATGGTTGATATTACCTATCATCTGGTCGATCCGCGCTTGCGGCGTCCGGCCACCATGAGGCGCACCAAATGAGAGCGCGGCACAGCAGTTTGTGGCTGGGAGGTGCGCTGGCATCTTTTGCGCTGAGTGCCGCCGTATTGTCTTTATTCTGGGCGCCTTACAATCCGGAAATGCAAAATATTGCCGGGCAGTTACAAGCCCCGTCATTGACGCACTGGTTTGGCACAGATCATCTTGGCCGCGATACACTATCGATGACGCTTGCCGGGGCGCGCAACTCCATAACGGTGGCTCTGGTGGCGGTTATGATCGGCATGGGCGTTGGGGTGCCGCTTGGGCTTTTTGCGGCGGCGCAAAGGGGTTGGGTAGATAGTTTGCTCATGCGGATTAATGATTTGCTGTTTGCGTTTCCAGCTTTGATTTTGGCCATATTGATCACTGCGATATTTGGGCCGGGTGCCATCAATGCCATCATTGCCATCGGTGTTTTTAATATCCCGGTGTTTGCACGCCTGACCCGTGGGGCAGCGCTATCAATCTGGGCACATGACTATATTTTGGCAGCGCGTCTGAGCGGCAAAACTGCTTTGCGTATTTCCTGGGAACATATTCTGCCCAATCTGGCGGGCTTGTTGATCGTGCAGGGCAGCATCCAGTTTGCCATGGGTATTATCGCAGAAGCAGGGTTGTCATATCTGGGGCTGGGCGCGCAACCACCGGCCAGCAGTTGGGGGCGAATGTTGTTTGATGCCCAGACCATGACCGGATTTGCCCCCTGGCTCGCTATTTTTCCCGGATTGGCCATATTGCTGAGTGTTCTGGGCTTTAACCTGTTGGGTGATGGGTTGCGCGATGTGCTTGATCCACGTCAGAAAGGCCATAGAGAATGAGCCTTCTGGTCGTGGATAATTTACGTGTGCGCTTACGGGGCGTGCCTGTGCTGCATGGGGTTTCATTAAAAATTTCAAAAGGGCAGATTTATGGACTGGCTGGTGCTTCTGGTGCCGGTAAATCCATCACCGCCATGTCGATCATGGGGTTGTTACCCCCAAAAGCGCAGGTGGACGGCACCATACATCTGGGCCGTAATGATTTGCTGAAAAAGTCAGAAAAACAGATGTGCGCCCTGCGCGGCAAGCAGATCGGCATGGTATTTCAGGAGCCAATGAGCGCATTAAATCCACTGCATCCCATCGGCAAACAGGTGGCAGAAACCGTGCGTATTCATGAAAATGTTTCCCGCAAAGAGGCGAAAGTGCGGGCGCATCATGTTTTGACACGGGTCGGGTTGCCCCCTTCGCAGATTTCACCGGGACGTTTTGCGCATGAATTGTCCGGTGGGCAGCGCCAGCGCGTGATGATTGCCATGGCCATGGTATTAAAACCAAAACTGCTCATTGCTGATGAGCCATCCACAGCGCTGGATGTTACCGCACAGGCACAGATTTTACGGTTGTTGAAAAGTCTGGTTCGCAAAGATGGGGTTTCACTATTGCTGATCACTCATGATCTGGCAGTTATGGCGCAAATGGCGGACGAGCTGGCCATTATGCGTGCGGGGAAAATCATTGAAAGTGGCCCTACGCCCAAGCTGCTGCGTCATCTGGATCATGAATATTCCAAAACCTTGTTGCAAAGCGCAATCATGCGTCCGCTGCGCCTGCCCCATAAAGTGCATGGCACAGAAGCGGTGCTTGAGGCAAAAAACATTACGTGCCGTTATGGGCGAAAATATCGAACGAACGGGCATAACCCGCCCGGTGTTGTGGCTGTTGATGGGGTTAGTTTCAAGATCAGGAAAGGCGAAAATGTTGGCCTGGTCGGCGAATCCGGTTGCGGGAAATCCACCTTGTTGCGCGCCTTGTTGGCGTTAAAGGCCCCTGAATCCGGGCAGGTTCTTCTGCATGGAGAACCTTTTTTGCCAAACAGCCATAAGCAGACAAAAACCCAGCGAAAACATATACAAATGGTGTTTCAGGACCCTTATAGCAGCTTTAACCCGCGCCATAAAATCGCGCGGCTGATTGCCGAGCCATTTTATCTGCAGGGAAAAATATCTGCTGAACGGCGTAACGCTGCGGTGGCGGATATGTTGGAAAAGGTGGGCCTTGCGGTGGACGACGGTAATAAATATCCGCACCAGTTTTCCGGTGGTCAGCGCCAGCGCATTGCCATTGCCCGCGCCTTGATTACAAAGCCATCGGTGGTAGCACTGGATGAGGCAGTGTCGGCGCTGGATGTTACGATGCGCGCGCAGATATTGGCCCTGCTTGGCGAATTGACGGACGCGCTGGGTGTATCTTTTTTGTTTGTCAGCCATGACCTGGGTGTCGTGCGCGCCATATGTGATCGGGTGTTGGTCATGAAGGATGGAAAAATCGTCGAAGAAGGGGAGGTGGGCGATCTTTTTTCCCGCCCGCTTCACCCTTATACACAGG
Organism: Robiginitomaculum sp.; assembly: GCA_021776595.1. GTDB lineage: Bacteria > Pseudomonadota > Alphaproteobacteria > Caulobacterales > Maricaulaceae > Robiginitomaculum_B. The sequence goes on from JAJFFP010000023.1 coordinate 7,542, forward strand.
CGCTGATCGCCGCCACGCCTGACGTGGAAACGGCACTAGAAGAGCGCGAACTCGAACGGGATTAGTCGCGTTTAACCGGCGTTGGTTTGTTATGGGCCGCCTTCCTGGCCAGCGCTTCAAAAGCGGCCGGATAGGCAGGGCGCTTTACATATTGCCCTGCGCCCTTGATGGCACGAAGATCGCCGTCCTTATAGGCCAGCGCGCCACGGCTGAGCGTATGCGTGGCCAGGCCCGTGACCTCCATGCCTTCAAAAATGTTGTAATCCACATTCTGGTGATGGGTTTTCACCGATATAGTTTTACTTGCTTCCGGGTCCCAGATCACCAGATCCGCATCGGCCCCAACGCTGATACTGCCCTTTTGTGGGTAAATATTAAATATTTTCGCCGCATTGGCCGAGGTGACCGCAACAAATTCATTCATGGTGAGGCGACCGGTGCCGACCCCGTGAGTCCATAAGACACTCATGCGATCTTCCACTCCGGCAGTGCCGTTGGGGATTTGCGCAAAATTATCCTTGCCCATGGCCTTTTGATCGGCGCAGAAACAGCAATGGTCCGTGGCCGTGGTGTGCAGCGCCCCGCCTTGCAGCCCCTTCCATAACGCGGCCTGATGTTCGGGGGAGCGAAAAGGCGGCGACATGACATGGGCGGCGGCCACATCCCAGTCGGGATTGCGATAGACACTATCATCAATGGTCAAATGCCCAGCCAGCACTTCGCCGTAAACCCGCTGGCCAGCGGCACGCGCGCGCTTAATCTCATCCAAAGCATCAGAGGCGGAAACGTGGACAATATAAAGCGGCACACCGATCACTTCGGCCAGGCGCAGTGCCCGGTTGGCGGCTTCTCCCTCGGCGGCGGGGGGGCGCGACAACGGATGCCCTTCCGGGCCAGTAATACCTTCTTCAAGGAGTTTCTTCTGGAGCTGAAAGACCAGCTCACCATTTTCGGCGTGGACCGTGGGCATGGCTCCCAACTCCAGCGAGCGGGAAAACGAGTTATATAAAACCTCGTCATCAGCCATGATCGCACCTTTATAGGCCATGAAGTGCTTGAAGGAGTTCACACCCTCATGGCGCACCAGATCGCCCATATCTTTGTGCACGCTGTCATCCCACCAGGTAATGGCGACGTGAAAACCATAATCGGCGGCGGATTTTTCCGCCCAGCCGCGCCAGGTTTTATAGGCCTCCATAATGCTTTGTTGAGGATCAGGAATGACAAAATCAATGATCGAGGTGGTGCCGCCGGCCAATGCTGCCGCTGTGCCGGTATAAAAATCCTCGGATGCCACCGTGCCCATAAAGGGAAGCTGCATATGGGTATGCGGATCAATGCCCCCCGGCATCACATATTGCCCGCCTGCATCGATAATCTCTGCGCCCGCTGGCGCTTCCAGATCGGGGCCAATGGCGGCAATTTTACCCCCCACACACAAAACATCAGCGCGAAAGGTTTGCTCCGCCGTTACAATTGTGCCGCCGCGTATCAGTGAAGTCATGGGGTTTGTTCCTTATTTCTTTTTCGCCAACAGAAAATATACAATCGCCGCCACACCAAAGCCTACAAACCAGGCATAGCCGTAAATAATATCAAACACAGGTGGCACGGCACTGACAAACCCGGCGGCGTGTAAAAAGCCCGGTAGATTGGGCAGTATTCCAATTATCAGCGCGATCAGCCCGGCCATATTCCAGCCATTACGGGCTTCATAAATACCTTTATGACTGAAAAGATCATCCAGCTTCAGGTTGGTTTTGCGCAGCAGATAATAATCCGCAATCAATAGACCGGCAATGGGGCCCAAAAGGGCCGAATAGCCCACCAGCCAGGTAAAGATATAAGCCCCGGCGTCTTCGACCAGTTTCCAGGGGAATATGGCAATGCCGATGCCTGCGGTGATATAGCCGCCCATGCGAAAGGATATTTTATCTGGCGCCAGATTGGAAAAGCCGTAAGCGGGCGCGACTACATTGGCGGCCAGATTGGTGGTCAGGGTAGCAATCACCAGGGCGGCCAGCGCAAAGATGACGCCAATACCGCCCATGCGCCCGGCAAGATCCACCGGGTTCCAGATGGCTTCGCCATAGATCTGCACCGTGGCCGAAGTGACCGCGACCGAGATAAAGGCAAACAGCGCCATGGGAATAGGCAGGCCAAGCGCCTGACCGATCATCTGGTCACGCTGTGATTTGGCAAAGCGGGTGAAGTCTGGAATATTGAGCGCCATGGTGGCCCAGAACCCGACCATGGCGGTCAGGGATATTACAAATGTGCCCCAGAACTGGCCTTCTTTGGCACCGCCTTCAATAAATTGCGAAGGGGCAGAGAGCATGGCCCCAAAGCCGCCAGCCTTGACATAGGCCCAGGCCAATAGTGCTAGCCCCATGGCCAGCAGAAACGGTGCGGCCAGGGTCTCCAGCCATCTAATGCTTTCGGTGCCTTTTTTGATGAAATACAGGTGCATGGTCCAGAAAATGAGAAAGCTCACAGTCTGCGCCGCATCTATACCCAATACGGGCAGGGGAGCGCCTCTGAACATATCATTAGTGAGCGCATTCAGGATCACATAAATCGCCGAGCCGCCAACCCATGTGTTAATACCAAACCAGCCGCAGGCTACCAGCCCACGGGCCAGCGCCGGGATTTTGGCTCCCCTGGTGCCAAAAGCCGAGCGCAGCAATACCGGAAACGGCACACCATACTTTGCCCCCATATGGCCGATCAGCACCATAGGGATCAGCACAATGGCGTTGCCTAAAAACACGGTCAGCACCGCTTGCCACCAATTCATCCCCGCCGCGACAAGGCCGCCGGAAAGCATATAGGTCGGCACGCAGACCACCATGGCCACCCAGAGCGAGGCATATGACCACATGTTCCAGGTGCGCTCCGCATCACTGGCCGGTGCCATGTCAGCATTATATAGCGACGGGTCTGCGTTCCTGATGGTTTGTGTCATGTTTTACGCCCTCCTGAGGCGTTTTTCTATACCGTCACACCGGCGTAGGCCGGTGTCCAGTTGTGCCTCTGTCCTAGATTCCGGCTTTCGCCGGAATGACGAATGAGAATTTATTCACTCTCGCATAATTTCCCATAAGCCTCAGGGCGGCGATCACGGAAAAACTGCCACAGATTGCGCACTTCGCGGACCATATCCATATCCATATCATGGATCAGCAATTCGTCACGGTCGCGGCTGGCTTCGGCCTCAATCTGGCCGCGTGGATTGACAAAATAGCTCTGGCCGTAAAATTCGCCAATGTCCCAGGGCTGCTCACGCCCTATGCGGTTGATCGCACCGATATAACAGCCATTGGCCGCCGCCGAGGCTGGTTGTTCCAGCTTCCACAGATATTCAGACAATCCGGCCACGGTGGCCGATGGATTGACGATATATTCGGCACCGTTGAGCGCCAGCGCCCGCCAGCCTTCGGGAAAATGGCGGTCATAACAGATATAAACACCCAATTTGCAATATTTGGTCTGAAACACCGGCCAGTTGGACTTGCCGGGTTTGAAGAAGAATTTTTCCCAAAAGCCAGCCACCTGCGGGATGTGGGTCTTGCGATATTTGCCCAAATATTCTCCGTCAGCATCAATAACGGCGGCGGTGTTATAATAGACCCCGGTTATGTCGTCAGCTTCATAGATGGGCACGACAATAACCATATTATATTTTTTGGCATATTCCTGCATCAGACGCGTGGTCGGGCCGTCGGGAATTTTTTCGGCGCTATCAAACCATTTCACATCCTGGCTGGGGCAGAAATACGGCTGGGTGAATACCTCTTGAAAGCAAAGCACCTGCACGCCCTTTTCCCCGGCTTCCTCGATATAGGGGATATGCGCCTCGATCATGGCTTTGGTAATCGCTGCCGGGCTTTCCTCGGTGGAGGCTTTGAGGGCCATCTGGATCAGGCCGCCGCGTAATTTGGTCATTTTATTTATCCTTTATCCCATGCTCGGAAAGGTGAATTGTGCACCGGAACGAATACCGTTGGGCCAGCGTGCAGTAACGGTTTTAAGGCGGGTATAAAAATGCACCGCTTCCTTGCCATAAATGCCGTGCGCCCCAAAGATAGAGCGCTTCCAGCCGCCAAAACTATGATAGGCTACGGGGACTGGAATGGGCACATTAATGCCCACCATACCTACCTGAATACGCTTGGCAAAATCGCGCGCCGCATCGCCATCGCGGGTGAAAATGGCGGTGCCATTGCCATATTCATGGGCATTTATGAGATCCACCGCTTGCGAGTAATCCCTGGCCCTCAAAACGCTAAGCACCGGGCCGAAAATCTCTTCTTTATAAACGCTCATGTCTTTGGTGACATGATCCAGCAGGGTGCCGCCCATCCAAAAGCCATTTTCATAGCCTTGCAGTTTCAGACCCCGGCCATCGACCAGCACTTTTGCGCCTTCGGCTGCACCCGCCGCAATGCAATTGGCGATACGGTCGCGGGCCTCAGCGGTGATGATTGGCCCCATTTCAGCCGAAGCATCAGTGCTGGGGCCGATCTTCAATGCCTCTACACGGGGCTTCAGCTTATCCACCAGGGCATTGGCGGTTTCCTCGCCAATAGGCACGGCCACTGATATGGCCATGCAGCGCTCGCCCGCCGAGCCAAAGCCAGCGCCCATCAGGGCATCGGCGGCCTGATCCAGATCAGCGTCCGGCATAATAATCATGTGGTTTTTGGCCCCGCCAAGCGCCTGCACACGCTTGCCGGCGGCGCAGCCACGGGTATAGACATATTCCGCAATGGGCGTGGAGCCAACAAAGCTGACCGCAGAGATGTCTTTATGGTCCAGCACCGCATCAACGGCCGTCTTGCCCCCGTGAACCACGTTTAGCACCCCGTCCGGCAGACCGGCCTCGCGAAAAAGATCAAAAATCAGATTGGCGGAGGAGGGATCGCGTTCGGAGGGTTTAAGAACAAAAGTATTGCCGCAGGCCAATGCCATGGGGATCATCCACAGCGGCACCATGGACGGGAAATTAAAGGGCGTAATGCCTGCCACTACACCAAGCGCCTGTCGTTCGACAAAGCTGTCTATACCGGGGCCAACCTCACGGGAAAAGTCGCCCTGCAAGTGCGATGGAATACCGGCGGCAAATTCCACTACTTCCAGGGCGCGGGTGACTTCGCCCAGGGCGTCATCATGGGTCTTGCCATGCTCCATGCTAATGGTGCTGGCAATTTCGTCGGCGCGTTGCCGCATCACTTCACGCAACGCAAACATCATCTTGGCGCGTTTGGCCGGTGATGTCTCTGACCATCCTGCAAAGGCCGCTTTGGCGGCGTCCACGGCGGCATCCACTTCATCGGCGCCGCCCAGCACCACTTCGCCGGTTTGCTCACCGGTGGCCGGGTTGTAAACGGCCTGGGTCTGCCCGCTGCCGCCTGCGGTTTGGAGACCACCAATGATGTGAGATATGGTTTTCAAAACTTTTCCTACTCTATGGATTTGAGCACATCGCGCATGGTTTCAAACATGAAATCGATATGGGGTTTTTCAATTATCAAAGGCGGGGAAAAGGCGATGATATCGCCGGTAGTGCGGATCAAAAGCCCCTTTTCATAGGCTTTCAAAAAGGCTTCTGTAGCGCGCTTGGTCACATGACCGGGAATGGATTGCAGCTCCACAGCGCCAATCAGGCCCATATTGCGAATGTCTTTGACATGGGGCAGGCCGCGCAGGGAGTGCACCGCATCTTCCCAATAGGACCACAGCGCAGTGCCTTTATAAAAAAGACCGTCCTGCTCATAGGTGTCCAGGGTCGCCAAAGACGCCGCGCAAGCCACCGGATTGGCCGAATAGGTATAGCCGTGGAAAAACTCGATCAGTTCCTCCGGACCCTGCATAAAGGCATCATGGACATGATCATGAACAAACACCGCCCCCATGGGAATAACGCCATTGGCAATGGCCTTGGCCGTGCAGACAATGTCGGCATCCAGATCAAAATAGCTTGAGGCAAAGGGCTTGCCCATGCGCCCAAAGCCGGTGATGACCTCATCCAGGATCAGCAAAATGCCGTGTTTTTTGGTGATTGTGCGCAGGCGTTCCAGATAGCCTTTGGGGGGCATAATCACACCGGCGGAACCGGCGATAGGCTCGACAATGACCGCAGCTATGGTCGAGGGGTCATGCAGCTCACAGAGCCGTTCCAGATCATCGGCAAGTTCAACGCCGTGTTCCGGTTGGCCACGGGTGAACAGGTTTTCTTCCAGCCCGTGGGTATGGCGCAGATGGTCCACTCCGGCGACCAATGCGCCAAACATTTTACGGTTCGCCGGCATACCGCCTACTGACATGCCACCAAAATTGACCCCGTGATAACCTTTCTCGCGTCCGATCAGGCGGGTACGGTGCCCTTCACCACGGGCGCGATGGTAAGCAATGGCGATTTTAAGCGCGGTTTCCACGCTTTCGGAACCGGAATTGACAAAGAACACATGGTTCAAATCGCCCGGCATGATGGATTTGAGCCGGTATGCCAATTCGAACGCTTTGGGGTGGCCCATTTGAAAGCCCGGTGAATAATCCAGCTCGGCGACTTGTTCCTGCACCGCCTTGACAATACGCGGCTGATTATGCCCGGCATTGCAGCACCAAAGACCGGCAATACCATCCATAACCTTTTTGCCATCATGGGTGGTGTAATACATGCCATCGGCGGCAACAAACAAACGCGGGTTTTTCTTGAAAGCCCGGTTGGGCGTAAAGCCCATCCAATAGGCATCCAGATCATTTGGAACGGGGGAAACGGAGGCATTCATCAGACTACTCCACTATTTTTGGGGTGTTCCGGCCAGGTCAGATACGGCAGGTCATTATCCTGCGCGACCATTGTGATACAATCGGGAACCGGGCAGACGTGCAGGCACAGATTACACCCAACACAATCGGCGTCTACCACCGTAAAGTCACGACCGCCGGTTTTATTGCCTTGCATGGTAATCGCCTGATGCGAAGTGTCCTCGCAAACAATATGGCAACGGCCACATTCAATACATTTTTCCTGATCGATCCTGGCTTTAAGATCGAAATTCATATTCAAATCGTTCCAGTTGACCGTATTGGCAATGGCGGCCCCGCGAAAATCATCAATAGAACGATAGCCCTTGCCGTCCATGAAATCGGATAATCCATCATTCAGGTCTTCGATGATACGAAAACCATAGAGCATGGCGGCGGTGCATACTTGCAAGGCGTTGGCCCCAAGAGCGATAAATTCGGCGGCGTCGCGCCAGTTAGTAATGCCGCCAATTGCCGATATATCAAGGTCTTGCGTTGTCCCGTTACGGGCAATTTCGGCTACCATATGCAGTGCAATGGGTTTGACGGCCGAGCCGCAATAGCCGCCATGGGTGCCCTTGCCATCCAGCACCGGGTTGGGGGCCATGACATCCAGATCAACGCCGATTATGGAATTGACGGTATTAATCAGCGCCACCGCATCGGCGTCACCGGCCAGTGCGGCTTCGGCAGGTAATAAAATATCGGTGGTATTGGGAGTGAGCTTGGTAAAGACTGGCAGGTCGCCAACCGCCTCACGCACCCAGCGCGTGGTATCTTGCACCATTTTTGGCACCTGGCCGATGGCCGAACCCATACCGCGCTCGCACATGCCATGGGGACAGCCCAGGTTCAGCTCAATCCCGTGCACACCGGTATTGGCAATCTTGATGGCGAGGTCCTTCCATAATACCTCTTCCACCGGGGCCATCATCGAGCCAATGATAATGCGATCGGGATAGTTTTTGCGCACCTGCTCAATTTCGCGCAGATTAACCTCCAAAGGCCTGTCCGAGATAAGCTCGATATTGTTAATGCCTAAAATGCCGCGCGCCGTGTCCTTGTGCACCCCATAACGCGAAGTGACATTGACCACTGGCGGGTCCTCACCCAGCGTTTTCCACACCACACCGCCCCAGCCGCCCGCAAACGCGCGCTCCACATTATATTGCTTGTCGGTTGGTGGCGCCGAGGCCAGCCAGAAGGGGTTTATGCTTTCAATGCCGGCAATGCTGCATCCCAGATCAGCCATGGTTTTTCTCCATCAGGAACGCATGAATCCCGGCGGCAGTTGTTTTACCATCCTGCACGGCCTGCACCGTCAAATCCTCACCCGATGCAATGCAATCACCACCGGCAAAAATACCGGGCAGTGAGGTTTGGCCATGCTCATCAACAATGATTTTCCCGTTTTGCTGCTTTATGCCGCCAAGGGCAGTATCAACCAGTGCCTGACCAATGGCGCTATAAACCCGATCCGCCAGCAATGTGAAATGCTCGCCGGTTCCGCGAAGTTTGTCATCATTCAAGGCCGTGCGTTCAAGGTGCACAGTATGCACCGCGCCATTGCCAATCAGGCGCACCGGCCTGGCCCAGTGCATCATGGTGACGCCATTAATGGCCGCCAGGTCCTGTTCCCATTTGGTGGCCCCCATCTGCGCCGGGCCTCGGCGATAGACCAGCGTGACGGATCGCGCGCCCAGGCGTTTGGCCTGCACTGCTGCATCTATGGCCGTATTACCACCGCCAATGATCACTACGCTCTCTCCGGGGTCGATTTTGGCCAGATCGTCGGCCTGGCGAATATCCTCAATGAAGGCCAGTGCATTTCTGACCCCATCAAGGTTTTCACCGGCAATATCGAGCTTTCGTGGTTTTTCAAGCCCCACGCCAATAAACACGGCGTCATATTTTTCTTTTAGTTCTGCTAGCGTCAAATCGCGGCCAAGCGCTTTTTCATAGGTAATGGTTATGCCACCAATGCCCAGCAAAAATGCAATCTCGCGGGCGGCAAATTTCTGCACCATCTTATAGGCCGCCAGACCATATTCATTTAGCCCGCCGGGTTTTTTTCTGGATTCAAATACCTCCACCACATGACCCTGCTTTGCCAGTTCATGGGCGCAAGCCAGACCGGCCGGGCCGGCACCAATAATGGCTATGGTTTTGCCGGTTTTGGCGGCGCGCGCAAAGGGGTGCTTTTCATTTTGGCTCATGAGGTGGTCAACTGCATGGCGTTGCAGTGCCCCAATGGTCACCGGGTCATCCTCGCCCGTGTTCAGCACACATTTATGCTCGCACAACATTTCGGTGGGGCAGGCGCGGGCGCAAGTGCCGCCCATAATGTTTGCGCTTAATATGGTTCGCGCAGAGCCGCGCAAATTATCGGTGGCAATCTGGCGAATGAATTTAGGAATATCGATAGCCGTAGGGCAGGCGGTAACGCAGGGGGCATCATAACAAAAAAGGCATCGGCTGGCCTGCACACTGGCCTGTTCGGCATTAAGTGGCGGATGCAGGTCGTCAAAATTGGCGGCAATTTCGTCAGTGGTTAAAACCCCTCCGGTTTTGCTGTAAACTGGATGCTCGCCCATTTATGCCGCTCCGTGCCCCCGATATATTTATTTAGCGCGCATTTTTCCAATGCCTGGGGACACAATCGCGATTAGTGGGGGGCAGGTCAAGTGCTATCTGACCAATTGGTCAAGATTGTGTCAGGCCTTTAACCCGATGCCGGTAAGGATAATCTTGCAGACCTGATCGGTGGCGTCAGCAAACTGCTCATCGCTTAGTGGGCTGTCAGCATTCAGCACACTGATTTGGCAGGCAAAGTCCGCATAATGCTGTGTGGTCGCCCAGATCATGAAAAACAGGGCCATCGGGTCCACGGGGTTTATCTTTCCGTCTCTTATCCACTGATTGATCTGTCTGGAGCGTTTCTCGACCCAGGGCTTTAATGTGGTATGCAAATACTCATCAATGGCCGGTGCGCCGCGAATAACCTCCATCGCCCAAACGCGGGAGCCATAGGGTCGGGTTCGCGCCTGTTCCATCTTGGCGCGGATATAACCACCCAGAGCCGCTTTGGGATCGTCAGTTTCGTCAAAGGGCTGTGCCGCTGCCAGCCAATGCTCGCACACATCTTCAATAACTTTGAGATAAAGCGCCCTTTTGGTGGAAAAATAATAATGCAGATTGGCTTTTGGAACGCCGGCGCGCCGGGCAATGGCATCGGTGGTCGCCCCTTTGAAGCCCGCGAGCGCAAATTCATGTTCTGCGGCGGCCAATATCTGGCGTTCATTATGCTCACGAATGGCGCGCTTGCCCGTAATTTTGGGTTTTTGTTCAGGTTGCAGGGTTTGGTTGTGAAGACTCATGGTGCACCAAATATGCTTTAGATATAAAAGACAGATATAGCATTGTATTGCAGGCGTTAAGTGCAAATTGCGCTGTCCAGGGTTCTTGTGCCGCCATGTTGTATATATATCATTACGCGGGGCCGGGCTTGCACGGGCGGAGCATAGCCAATTACATTTGCAAGATGGCCGTTTGGAAACATATTGCAGCTATAGCCGTGGATATGGCTCGCAGGTAATTCCAGAAAACCCAACGCGGAAGATAAGTCTGGTTCCAGTAACTTGCAGTCTGCAGGCTTGAGAAATCCATTCCATCCAGCTTGTTATTCATGGGGATATTAGCGACAAAGGATAAGACAAAAGCGCCAAACGCATAGTATCCGGCACCAAGCAACAATAATGTGGATACTTCTTCCAAATCTTGGGAAAAAGTATAGCTGGCCAATCCAATGGTTAAAATCAAATTGCCCCATAACAGAACCATGGTAATTGATTTCCAGATTTCACGGTTTAACACCTGCATGACCTCTATTCCCGCTGCTGGTTTTGAATTTTTGAATGAACGCATTAAAAAATCCGAAAACACGAGGAATAAGCCGCTTGTCAGGGATATGCCTATGACAGCAAAGGCGCATAGAATGATAAACCAGTTTTCCATAATCTATTCTCCAGAAAAATTTTAGCATGGGTGCTTTCATGTCCTAATAGGATAGCCCCGGTGCCTGTTGCATATATGTGTTGTCTGTAAGTTGGCTGAGCATGAAACCCGCAACTTCTATATGAGGCATTTTCAGTTTCAGACGCTTTTTTGAAGGTGTTGCACCATGCCAGTAGGAGCCGTTGAATGTCGCGGAAGAGAAATTACTGGACCGGGCAATGGTCCAGTTAAGACCACTTTTCCTTATGATGGATTCCTGCCTCTCGTGATCCGCATAAACATGCCTGAGAATGACTGGGATGACAAAAAAGCGATAATGCCATGGCAGCCAGTCATGACTATTACCAACACCAAGGCCAGACAGACAGATCAAGCGTTTTGTGCCGGCGCTCTGCATCGCCTTGATGATGTTGGCAGTGCCTTTTGCCCGCAGGCCATCTTTATTGGATAGCGGCATCCCCAATGCACATAACACTGCATCCTGATTGGTTATGGCCCGCTCAACAGTGAGTGGATCAAGAACGTCGTCTCGAATAATCGTCAATCGTTCATTGTTAGCAGGGGTGACTTTTTGTGGGCTACGTGTGAAAGCAGTGACTGTATGGCCCTGCTCCAGTGCCAGTTTAACGAGGTGCAACCCCACTGCACCAGTTGCGCCAAATATGATCAGTTTCATTGTTTCGTCCTTTCGCTTGACACAGTGTCAATTGACAAGGGGTATTTAGGCGTTACTTTACATTATGTCAAGTCAAGCACCAAAAACGCGCAACAGAATTTTGCAAGCCGCCTTGGACCTTTTGATTGCTAATCAGGGAAAAGGGGTGCGCATGTCGGATATTGCCAAGCGTGCCGGTGTTTCACGCCAAGCCCTATATCTGCATTTTCAAACCCGCGCCGATTTGCTGGTCGCCGCCACGTTTTATCTGGATCAGCAAAAAAATATTGAAGCACGCCTTCAACCTAGCCGATCTGCCAATAACGGCATTGAGCGCCTTGATGCCTACGTATTTGCCTGGGGTAATTATATTCCGGAGATTTATAGTATTGCAAAGGCCCTGATGGCGATGGCAGATAGCGATGAAGAGGCGGCAAAGGCGTGGGGCGAACGGATGCAAGATATGTATGAGGGGTGCGAGGCAGCCGTGAACGCATTGCACGAGGATAATCAGTTGTCTCCTGATTATACCCAACAAACTGCCACAGATATTTTATGGATGCTGTTATCGGTGCGTAATTGGGAGCATTTGGTCATGGATTGTCGCTGGACACAGAAAAAATATCTTGCAACCATAAAAACAATGGCGCGAAGAATATTAATAAAAACATGATGCTATATGGTGGATTTGCCGATCAGAGCCTGCCATTCCTGCTCGCTTAATACCTTGACCCCCAGCGCCGTTGCCTTTTTTAGTTTTGATCCGGCCCCTGGCCCGGCGACAAGATAATCGGTTTTGGCGGAGACGGAACCGGCGACCTTGGCCCCCAGCGCGGCGGCACCTGCCTTGGCTTCGTCGCGACTCATGACTTCCAGCTTGCCGGTAAAGACCACGGTTTTACCGGCGACGGGGCTGTTGCTTTGGGGCGGCGTGGCATCTTTAACCCTGATCTGTTCCAGCAGGCGCTCCACAAGGCCTTCATTATGGGGTTCGGCGAAATATTGCACTATGGCATCGGCCATAATTTCGCCTATGCCATCCAGATTCTGCAATTGGGCATAGGCTTCACCCTGGCGGTCCTGCGCGGACAGCATGGCAGCATGAAAAGCCTGCCAGCGCAGGTAAGACGTGCTCAAAAGCCGGGCGGTGGTCTGGCCCACATGGCGAATGCCAAGGCCGATTAACAGGCGTTCAAAGCTAATGGTGCGGCGGGCTTCGATGGCGGCAAATAGATTGGCCACAGAGGTTTCACCCCAACCTTCGCGTTCCTCCAGCTTGAGCCGTTCATTGCGGGCGGCAAGGGTAAAAATATCGGCAGGTTCAAGAATAATTTTTTCGCCAAAAAAAATAGAGATTTGCTTTTTGCCCAATCCCTCAATGTCAAAAGCCTGGCGGGAGACAAAATGCTCCAGATGGCGCACCCGCTGGAACGGGCAGGCAAATTCACCGCTGCACCTGGTGATCACCCCCGCTTCACCGGTTTTTTCATCTATATCATGCACTGCCGGGGTGGAAAGCGGGCAGGGGCAATGGTCGGGAAAGATAAAAGGCTCGCCTCTGCCCTCACGGTCGGGGTCCAGCACCTTGACCACTTGCGGGATGACATCGCCGGCGCGCTGGATCAGCACTGAATCGCCTTCCCTGACGTCCAGTCGCTTGATTTCGTCTGCATTATGCAAGCTGGCATTGGAAACCACAACGCCGCCAACCGTTACCGGTTTTAACTTGGCCACGGGGGTTAGTGCGCCGGTGCGGCCCACCTGAATGTCAATTTTCTCCAGCATGGTGATGGCTTGCTGCGGCGGGAATTTATGGGCGGTGGCCCAGCGCGGACTACGAGAGACAAAGCCCAGGCGCTCCTGCAGATCCAGCCTGTCAACTTTATAAACCACGCCATCAATATCATAGCCTAGCGTCGCTCGCTCGCGTTCAATTTGGTGATAAACCTCGATCATCTCCTCGGCATCGGCGCATCGGCGCATATGATCATTTATACTAAAGCCCCAGGCCCCAAACTTCTGCACGGCTTCATATTGGGTTTTTGCAAAGGCGGCGGAAACCTCACCCCAGGCATAGGCGAAAAACCGTAAGGGGCGTTTGGCGCTGATCGCGGGGTCCAACTGGCGCAATGAACCGGCGGCGGCATTACGCGGATTGGCATAGGCCGGTTTGCCAGCGGCCAGTTGCGCTTCATTCATGACGTCAAAGGCAGCATCGGGGATATATACTTCGCCGCGCACCTCCAGAACTTCTGGCCAGCTTTCGCCGAGCAGGGCTTTGGGCACATCAAAAATGGTGCGCACATTGGCGGTAACATCCTCGCCGGTTCGCCCATCCCCGCGCGTAGCTGCCTGCACCAGTTTTCCATTTTTGTATAAAATGCCGCACGAGAGGCCATCGATTTTAGGCTCGGCGGTAAATATCAACGGCTTTTCATCCGGCCAGCGCAGAAACCTTCGCACCCGCGCGACAAACTCATGCACGTCCTCATCGTTGAAAACATTATCCAGTGATAACATCGGCACTTTGTGCGTAATTTTACCAAAGCCTTCTGCAGGTTTTGCACCCACACGTTTTGAAGGGCTGTCTGCGCGCACCAGTTCGGGAAAGCGGGCTTCTATGGCCGCATTGCGGGCGCGCAATTCATCATACGCCGCATCCGAAATCTTTGGTGCATCTTTTTCGTAATATTGCCGATCGTTTTTGGCAATCTCACGCGCCAGTCTCTGCAATTCACTGGCCGCTTCATCCGCGTTCAGGGCTGATACTTCTTTTAAGGCGGCCATCAAAACCACCCGGCCTGTCGCAAGGAAGGTGCATAGGTGCGGCTAACCGGCGCCATGGTGCCATCGCGTAATTCCAGCAAGATTTTATTCTTGTCACGATGCACCTGCTGCACCGCTTCGCGGGCCACCCACCAGGAACGATGGGTGCGCATTCCGTCCAGACCATCAAGTTCTTCAAGCGCATCGCCCAAACGCATGAGAATCAGATCATCCCCACGGCTGGTGCGAATACGCAAATAATGATCTTCTGCGCTAACCGCATAGAGTATGCCGCCGGCGATTCTGGCGGGTATGCGTTTGTTGAATTTTGATCCGGGAACCTCATCGGCGTTGGCAGCGGTTTTGCCATCACGCAACACCATAACCGTGGTAATGGCGGCCGAAATGACCCAGACATAACCATATAATTGGGGAAAGACGGTCAGCGGTATCGGTTGACCCATAAGGGCACTGACAGCAAAGATACCGATACTGACCAGCAGTGTAATGACCAGTGAAATAATCAGATAAAGCACCGGGCGAGGCCAATGCCCCAGATGTTTAACCAATAGCGGGATGGTAAATTGGGCGCATATGGCCCCATAAGCTACAAAACCGGTCCAATAGATCCAGGACCAGACCAGCGACAAGCCACGGGTTGCGCCAAAGGGGGCAATAATGGTCAGGAAACTGCCAATACCCAGCACCCAGAGTATTTGAACGACATGGGGACGTGAGAAGTATTGTTTCACCGGTTTTCCTGACCCTTTCATCCATTCGCGCTTCGTGAATGGTTTGCAATGATTTTTCACGCTGCGTCAACGCATCTTAGCGCACTTTGGCGAAAGGAGAATACATCTTGACGTAAAGACGCTGGTCAGTTTGGCGCCGTTCTTCATTCTTCATAAGCGAAAGGCACGATCACCGGGCCTTCAACACCACATGGAGAATAAAATGAAGAAATATCTTTCACCTAAATTTACCGCGATCAGTCTGGCGATTGGGCTTTCTTTTGCACTGGCGGCACACATTACGGAAACCCAGGCCGCCGATACCGGCACCATTGAGATCAATGTGGACAATGTCCAACCTCATAAAGGCCAACTGATGGTGGCCCTATACGATAGTGAGGCGGGTTATAACAATGGCACCGCCATAAACGGCAAGAAAATTCCGGTTCAGAAGGACCGTATAAGCGTACGTTTTGGTGGATTAAAACCGGGCCGGTATGCCGTGAAAATGTTTCACGATATCAATCAGAACGCAAAACTGGACAGGCTGGAAAACGGTATGCCAACCGAACCCTTTGGCTTTTCAAATAATGCACCTGCCGTTATGGGCCCGGCGAGCTGGAATGATGCCAACTTTACCCTTGGCTTAGAAACCAGGACGCAGCGCATCAAACTGATCAGTCTTTCTGAATAATTATCCAGCGCAACAGGAGGCCGGTCATGCAGTTCAATATATTGTTTGAAGCACCATTTGCGGTGCAGGTTCATGCCCTTGGTGCCATGAGTGCGTTTGCCCTTGGCAGTGCACAGATGGTCTTGCCCAAAGGGCGGCGGATCCACATCATTATGGGGTGGAGCTGGGTGGTGCTGATGGTGCTGGTGGCGGGCAGTGCATTTTTTATCCGGGACATCAATAATGGATCATTCAGCCCCATTCACCTGTTCATTCCATTGACCATTTTTGGTCTTTATGGCGGCCTTACTGCCCTGATGCGCAAAGATGGAAAAGCCCATGGAAAAGCCATGCGCGGCCTGTTCAGCGGGGCGCTGGTGCTGGCCGGGCTGTTTGCCTTTCTGCCGGGTCGTCTGATGTGGGCCACCGTGTTTGGCAGCTAAGCAAGGGCGATCCAACATGGCCGTTTTCCCCCGATTGGGTGTTGTTTCACTTTGAGACTCACCTCAGGCGCGATTCTTGCAAATTTAGGGACAGTATTACCAAATTGGGAAAGCGACCATGTTGCACAGTGTATCCAAATTGCATCCTTCCAAGCTGTCTTTTGACATCAAGGTGCGCTGGCGTGCGGCTCTTATGGCCCACAAAAGCTGGTCCAGCCCGTTCCTGACCCCTGAATATGCACAAAGTGTTGGCAAGGAACGCGAAGATGCCTGCCTGATCATTGCTCGCGATCATCAGGGTCTGATTGGTATTCTGGGCGTTCATATTGGCATTGGCGGCTTTGCCCGCCCGTTGGGCGCTCCGATCAGCGATCATCAGGCTTTCATTACGGAACCCGGTTTTGAAGCACCTCTGGATGAAGTTTTGAAAGCCGCTGGTATCGGGGCCCTGTCTTTTACGGGTCTGAATGATCCGCAAGACTGTCTGGTCAGTGAAAAAACCAGCACCAGTGTTTCGCATCTGATTGATCTGGCTGGCGGTGCTGATCACTATTTCGCCGAACAGGGCAAAGCCAATGCGAAACATTTCAAGAAAATGCGCCAGCGTGCGAGGGGTGCCATTCGTGATCATGGCACGATGGAACTGGTCCTGGACTCACAGGATCAAGCCGGGTTTGATTTGTTGATGAAATGGAAAAAAGATCAATATCGCCGAACCCGTAAATGCGATGTTCTGGCTTCAAGCTGGATTTTTGCCCTGCTAAAGCGCTTGTGGAACCAAAAAGGCCGTGTGCGTGCGGTGTTAAACGTCCTGTATCTTGGGGGAAAGCCAGCGGCGGCTGAAATAGGGCTTTATTGTAATGGCACCTATCATTCCTGGATTGCTGCTTATGATCCTTCATTATCGCGCTGTTCACCGGGGCTGTTATTGCTGGAGGGCATTATTCGCCAATCCGGCTGTCTGGGTATTGCGCAGATTGATATTGGTTCCGGCCATGATCATTATAAGAAATACTACGCCAATGCAGAGGCTGTTCTAATCAAGGGTATAATCCTGGGTGAGGGCTTTGCGGCGCACCAGCATCGCCTGATTGATCAATATGGCACCAGGATGCTGGCAGGTATTCCGGCGCGTCTTGCCGGTTCGATAGATTTTATCGGGGCCTGTCATCCCGGTTGGCAGGGCATGATCAGGGGTTTTGCCGGTCGCCTGACGCAATTGGCTGGTTAAACGATAACGCCTAATCCAGACAGTGGATTTCACCGGTTTGCGCCACATTAAACCCGGCTTTGATGATACGGTTATATGCGGCGCTGTTCCGGTTATGGGCCGGGTTTGAATGGTTAAGGTGAATAAAGCGTATTTTCGCTTTTTCTTCTCTGGGAAGGTTGTTCAGGCGGTGCATGGTGTGACGGATCGTAGGGTGTGGAATTTTTGACATATCCCGCCCCGGCAGCTCATCACCACTGAAAAATGTCGCATCCAGAAACAAAAGGTCATTGTCTGCAATGACCTGTTCAAGGTGCGTGCCACTGGCGTCCCATTGTTCCCAACTGTCGATATCGGGCAGGTAAATTACGCTTTTGCTCCCTGTCTCAATCCGAAAACCAACCGTTTCCGTAAACTCGGCACGGTGCGGTACCAAAAATGGTGTAATCGAGACACCTTCTTCAGGTTGGACCAGGGTGTTGTCAGATAGAGGCGAAATGGCGATATTATTTAACCGGACGAGAAGACTCCACGGGCCATTATTTTCCAGAAAGTTAAGCATTCTGGGCATGGCATAAACGGGGATGTTTTTGGCACCCATGGCCTCGCGACCAAGCTGTGCCAGACCCAGATAATGCCCAATATGGGCATGGGTGAGAAATATGCCGTTCAGCGCAAAACCACTTTTTCCTGTGGCGCGGTCCAGTGCATACATCTGGGCCTTTATGTCTGGTGTGGCATCAAAAATATAACGCGCGCCAGTTTTATAACTCACCAGAGCCATAGAGGTTGCGGGCTCTGCAAATGAGCGGTCTTGCCATGCCGGATCATTATGGTGCCCGATTTGCGGCTTGCCGGCGTCCTGTGCATTTCCAAGGATGATAAGACGGAATTGGCACTTGGCCATAGCAGAGGCACTGGCGTGTCCAGAAAGGGCAAGACTGGTCATTAGCGATAACCAAAAGATAAACCCTCGCCCCATGTTACACGCCGGTCTCGGCTCGCCATAGACGGGTCTGGCGAGTCAGAAAATCCGAAAACGCCTTGATACGTTTGGAGCGGCGTAACTCTTCTGGATAGGTGAAGTATATATCAAATTCAGGTCCGTGCACCTTCGGCAAAATTCGCACCAGTTCCGGATTGCCACTGGCGATATAATCCGGAAGCCCGGCAATGCCAACGCCATACTGCACGGCTTTCATTACGCCGTAGATATTGTCCAAAATCAAGGTTGGTTTTCTTGGATTATCGGCTTTGCGTCCGTAAGTTGCCAACCAGTCCACATTGCGTAAAGCCCCCGTGGCCCCATAAAGAATAATAGGGTGATCATCCAGATCCTCGACGCTGGCCGGACTGCCATGGGTGCTAAGGTAAGCACGCGAGGCATAAAGACTCTGTGCTACGGTAAACAGCTTGCGCTGGATCAGGTCCACCTGGGTTGGCCGCCATAACCGAATCGCGCAATCGGCTTCCAGTTTGCCAAGGTCCAAACTGTGATCAGTCAGCATGATGTCCAGAATGATTTCAGGATAATCGGTGGTAAATTCTACCAGGCGCGGGGTAAGCCAGATTGAACCAAGCGCCACGGTCGTCGTTACCCGTAATGGTCCAAAGGGTTTTTCGCGACTATCGCGCAGGCGAGATTGCGCCAGGGCGATGCGCTCGCTCATCCCCGCCGTGGTATCTTGCAGAATTTGCCCCTGCTCGGTCAGCAACAGGCCTCTGGCATGGCGGTGAAACAAAGGCATGCCAAGGTCTTCCTCAAGCGCGGCAATCTGGCGGGAAACCGCAGATTGGGATAAATCAAGGCGCTCGGCCGCCGAGGTCAACGAACCGGTTTCGGCGGCAGCCTGAAAAGTTTTCAGCTTGTCCCAATCCATGATCTAAACTTTTTCACTGGTGCCCTGCAGGGCCAGTTCCGGCGGGGCGTTTTTGGTTCTGGCCAGTCGCGGTAACAGGCAGGTCACTTTGGTGCCCTTGCCTTTTTCAGATTCCAGCCGCACCAGACCGCCATGCAAATCTATGAAAGAACTGACCAGTGCCAGACCAAGCCCGGCACCGCCACCTTTGCCACTTTCAAATTCCTCAAAAACCTGGGCGCGTTTTTCTTCATCGATACCCACGCCATCATCACACACCCAGAATTGCACCATGTCCTCTTCGGCCTTCGCGCCAACTTCAATGGTGCAGCCCGCTTCGGTATAGGTCATGGCATTGAGCATCAGATTATAAAGCACCTGTTTCAGGCGCTGGCCATCGGCACGTAATTTTTCTATCTGCTGGTCGCAATTCATCTTGATCTTAACCTGTGATTGTTCGGCCCTTGATTGCACCAGCGTCACCACGCCTTCAATAATATTGTAAGGGTCCACATCATTGAGGTTCAGCGCCAGCGTGCCCGCTTCGACGGCGGCAACATCAAGAATGTTCTCCAACATGGTGGCCAGTTGTGATGAGGCCGCATGAATGGCATCCACCGGGCCTTTCAGTTTGTCATTCAGAGGGCCGGCATAGCCGCTTTCCAAAAGATCAGCATAGCCGCTTATGGTCGTCAGTGGTGCGCGCACCTGATAGGAAACGTGTTCGACAAAATGCGATTTCAGATCGGCAGCCGCCTGTATGGCTTCGGCCCGGTCTTTGAGGGATTTCTCCACCCGCTTGCTGTCTGTGACATCCGACCAGGCAACAACACTGGCCCCATCTGGCAATGGGTGGGACAGCCAGGTCAACACCGATCCGTCCGTGCGGTTGATTTCACCGGTCATGTGGCGGCGCATCTCGCCGCCGGGGTCGGTAATGCGCGCCTTCATTTCATCCCAGTATTGTGCGCCGGGGAACAGCGTCCTGCATTTATTGGCGATCACATCAAAGGGTTCACCCTCGGCGGCATCCTTGTCACCCAGATGCCACAGGGATTCAAACGAAGCATTATGCAGGCGCATACGACCATCAGAGCCAAACACTGCCACCGCCTCGGTCAGCTTGTCCAGCGTAGCTTTTTGCACATTGATCAAGGTGGTAAACTGGGCTTTCAGATCGATCTGGTCGGTCATGTCCTCGAAAATGAACAACAAACCGCCAAGGGGGTGGTGCAAACGCGCCAGACGTAAAATACGCCCGTCCGGCAAATGCCATAATTCATCGGGGTTTTCCGCATTGGGCTGCTCGTTATAGTGCGCCAGTTCGGCTTCTTTCCATTCGGCATATTTGGCCTGTTCAGGGATGCGCCGGCGCGCGCGCAGAAAATCCAGCCATTGGCCGTGGCTTGGGTGTTCCGCCAGCCAGTTTTCATCAAGGCCGAATAATTTCATAAACGCTGTGTTATGGAACATCAGCTTTTGTTCCGGCGAAAAGATAACCACCGAATCGGCTAGATGATTGAGGGTTTCATCATGGGCCCTTGCCTGTAAATCCATTTGCTTGCGTATTTGCTGGGCCTGGGTGACATCATAGGCAATACAGGCCACACCGCCGGATATGGCAAAGGCGTTGACGGCGTAAGAGCTGGACTTACCATGGGTTACGGCGGTAATGATCTGGCTTTGCGTCTGTCTTTTTTCCAATACTGTTTTGGCGAGCGCATCGGCCTTGGGGTCCAGGGTAAGCTGGCGGGCGATGGCATCATCCAGGTCAGTGGCTTCCACAGCACGTAAATAGGCACCATTGGCCCAATCCAGCTTCATGCCTGATGACAGGCGCCAGATCGGTTGCGGGGCTTTGGAGAGCATATCGATAAAGGCGATAGGGTCTTTGGCAACGCTATGGCGCAACTCCTCCAAACGGCCACGGGCACTGGATTCTTCCAGCCCTTTAATGGTTGAATCGGTCAGCCACAGGGCGATCTGCACCCCGGCGGCACGGCCATCGACCTCTAAAAAATGGCCATTGGGGCCAATGATCGTCAATGAAAATGGCTCACCACGCGTATGAAGCTGGGTCAATCGTTCGCGTAAAGTGGTTTCATTACCGGCTGAATCGCGGGCCTCATAATCGGCCAGACCTTCCAGAATGGCGCTGGCCGGGTCAGCGCGATTGCGACTTTGCGCAAATTTTAACATGCTGCCAAGAGCCACCTGGCTACCATAAATGCGCGGGATGCCCCATTGCCCATCCGGGCAATTTACCGCATCTGGCCACACCATGACCAGTCCCGGATGAGCGGCAAACAGCGAATCGGCATGATTGATTTTATCTTCCAGCGCTTCGGCGCGTCGGCGCCAGCCAAGGTTGGCTTCGCGAACCCCACGGGTTAACCGAATGGCCCACAAGGTAACGGCCAGGGCAAAAAAAACGGCACCAAGGGCAACGATGATGGATGCGGTTTGTGCGCTCATATCTGTCTGGGAAATGCTCCGGCCTTTTGTGTTACAGGTATAGAATCATAAACATACCCATTTGTCTCCCCTCACGCGAGTAAAATTGATCCCTAAAAAATGCTGGCAAAAAAACTATGGAACCACCCTGCGCCCCGCTATAAAGCCTTATGGATTTGCAAATCACCCTGGATTTAACCACCAAAATTGCCCTGATCGTTGGTGCTGGCATTGGCGCGCAATGGTTGGGGTGGCGTCTGCAATGGCCGGCAATTGTGCTGATGAGTATTGCCGGTCTGCTACTGGGGCCGGTTTCAGCGCAAGTGCTGGGGGCTCCCCTGATCGACCCGGCCCGTGACTTTGGCGATTTTTTGCGCCCCGCCATTGCGCTGGCGGTAGCAGTAATCCTGTTTGAAGGAGGGCTTGGCCTGCATTATTCCGAAGTGCGGGCCACATCGGGGGCGGTGCTGCGTCTGGTGCTGATCGGCGCGCCTCTAGGCTGGTTGCTGGGCACCGGGGCGGCACATTATACCATGAATTTACCCTGGGGCATTGCCGCATTATTGGGGGGTATACTGGTCGTTACCGGGCCAACGGTGATCATTCCATTATTGCGTCAGGCGCGCCTTAGCGCCCGTCCGGCCTCGGTGCTGAAATGGGAAGGCATTATCAACGATCCGCTGGGCGCTGTGTTCGCGGTGATCATATTTGAGTTTATTGTGCTGGGTGATCAATTGCACCCGCAGGAAAGCGGCTTTGCCGCCGCCGCGATGCTATTGCTGCTGGCGGTTATTACCGGTGTCGTCGTCGGGGTTGGTTCCGGCTATGCCCTGGCGCTTTCGTTTCGGCGCGGCTGGGTGCCGGAATACCTCAAAGCGCCGGTCATGCTGGTCAGTGTTGTGCTGGTTTATGTTCTGGCCGAGCAGATTGCCAATGAAACCGGGCTGGTGGCGGTAACGGCGCTGGGGGTAACGCTGGCCAATATCCGTTTTGCCGCGATAGAGGAGTTGCGCCGTTTCAAGGAGGGCATCGCCACTTTGCTGGTTTCGGCGTTGTTTGTCATTCTGACTGCTGGTTTATCCATGCAGGATCTAGCCGGGCTGGACTGGCGGGTGCTTGGGTTTGTGGCGGCGATGATGTTTGTGGTGCGTCCCCTGGTCGTGTGGTTTTCCACCTTTGGCACCGACCTTAGCTGGCGTGAAACCTTACTCATTGGCTGGATAGCGCCGCGCGGCATTGTGGCCGTTGCTGTGGCCGGATTTTTTGCCTCTGAACTGGTTGCCCGTGGCCATTTTGAGGCATCGGTGCTAACGCCGCTGGTGTTTGCCATGGTTTTTGCCACGGTGTTGGCGCACGGCTTTTCTATTGCTCCTCTGGCCAGAAAACTTGGCCTTTCCTATGCCGGGCCACAAGGTCTGCTGCTGGTGGGTGCAAATCCGTGGAGCATCGCGTTGGCCAAAACCCTGGTGGAAGCAGGCACACCGGTTATTTTGGCGGATCGTATCTGGCAGAACCTCCGCCCGGCCAGACTGGACGGGATAGAGGTGTTTCATGGCGAAGTGCTATCGGAAAATGCCGAGGAAAAACTGGATCACACAAAGTTTGACTGGCTGCTCGCCGCTTCTGCCAATGAGGCCTATAATGCTCTGGTTTGCGTGGAATATGCCCCGGAACTTGGCCGTCACAAGGTGTTCCAGTGCAGTGTCAGTGATGCCATAAACGAAAAGGAACAAGGCATTTCCTTTACCGCTCGCGGGCGCACGATTATGGCGCGGGGACGCACCTATAATTCCCTGATCCGCGATTTCTGGCAGGGCTGGCGGTTCCAGCAAATCACCCCGGATGACGATATGGACATTAAAACAGTCCTTGAAAACCTGCCCGATCAAGCCGAACCAGTGGCCGAGCGTAGCGCCAATGGGGCTTTTTCCCTGTTGGGGCCATCGCGTCCGCCAAAAGGCGGTGCGGGCAGTGTGCTGATTGTTTTTGCCCCCGGCGGACAGAAAGGACTTGATCAAAATCAGGCTTTAGCTTCCGATTCATAATCCAGAATATCGCCGGGCTTACATTCCAGCGCCTCGCATATTTTTTCCAGCGTGGCAAAGCGCACCCCTTTGACCTTGCCAGTGCGCAATAGCGATAAATTCTGTTCGGTAATGCCTACACGTTCAGCCAGATCACGCGCTTTCATTTTGCGAATGGCCAGCATGACATCAAGGGTAACGATAATTGACATGCGCCAACCCTATAAAACTTATTGCTAAACAGCAAGGCGGGGGTGCAGGCAGGTGTAGGGTCCAGACTCATTCAGATGCTTGATTTCACGAGGAGAGGTTTTTTGCTTAAACAGGAGAATGGGCGACGGAAATATGGTGTATTTTCAAGGCCTTTTGACGTCTTTAAGCGAAAAAGAACCCTCGCCTTACAGGTGCCTTTAGGAAACACAGTCTGTCGAAACCCAGCCTTGCAAAGGCGGGTAGCCTTTGCTGCACCCGCCTTTCTTCCATTCAATATTTCCTAAAGGCATGAAATTAAACCATTTGATTGAGTCTGGAACCTAGAGGATTCACTTGCCCTTAACTGGCTTTGCATGAAAATAGTGGGGAAATTATCGTGAAGGACATTTTATGTCGGGACCGGGGAGAAAAAAGCCCAGCGCCAGACCGGCCACCAAAGCACGGCGCACGGTGTCAAAACGCGGGCCGAGCATCGGCCGGCGCGCCAGCTATGCCAGTCCTGCACGGCGCAGTCCGGCAAAGCGCCGCAAAAAGAAGAATGTGCACGGGACATGGCGAAAAATTTTCGGGCGGATGTTCTACTGGGGCATGGTGGCCAGCCTGTGGATGGGCCTGCTAGGCGGCGCAGGGTTGTTGATGCTGGCGTCTGATCTTCCCGATACCTCAACGCTTTGGGAGGTGGAACGCCAACCCAGCATTACCTATGTGGACATTAAGGGGCGTCAGATTGCGGTGCGCGGCGCGGCGTATGCACCGCCGGTGCATGTGGACGAGTTACCCCCGCATCTGGTGGATGCGGTCCTCTCGATCGAGGATCGGCGGTTTTATTATCATTTTGGCGTTGATCCGATTGGTCTGGCGCGGGCCATGTTTACCAATTTGCGCCGGGGCGGGGTGGTGCAGGGCGGCTCGACCCTGACCCAGCAATTGGCCAAGAACCTGTTTCTGAGCAATGAGCGCACTTATAAAAGAAAGGCACAAGAAGTATTGCTGGCCTTCTGGCTGGAGAGCCGCTTCACCAAGAAGGAAATTCTGTCGCTTTATTTGAACCGGGTGTATTTTGGTCGCGGTGCCTGGGGAGTGGAAGCCGCATCGCAGCGCTATTTTGGCAAACCGGCCAATGCCTTGAACCTTGGCGAAGCAGCGATGATTGCCGGTCTGCTCAAAGCGCCAAACCGTTACAGCCCAACCGCTGATCTTGCCCGTGCGGAACGCCGCGCGACGGTGGTGCTGGATGTGATGGTCAAAGCCGGTAAGATCAGCAAAGCTGAGCGCGAGGCCGCCTTTGCCCGACCGGTGCATGTTCGCCGCTCGCAATCCAGCCCGGCGGCATCTTATTTTGTTGATTGGCTGGCCCCGCAAGTGCGCCGGTTAAGCGGCGATGTTGATGCAGATTTATTGATTGAAACCACGCTCGACCTTGACGACCAACGGGCCGCCGAGCGCGCCGTGCTAAGCGTTCTGGATAAGGCGGCGCAAGCGCGCGGGGCAAGGCAGGGGGCGCTGGTGGCGCTGGATAGCGGCGGCGAGGTTCGCGCCATGGCGGGTGGTTTGTCTTATGCCCGCAGCCAGTTCAACCGGGCCACCCAGGCAAGACGGCAGCCAGGTTCGGCCTTCAAGCCTTTTGTTTATCTGGCGGCCATAGAAGCGGGTCTTTCCCCCTGGACGGTGCGTGAGGATGGACCGGTGCGTATAGGTGACTGGCAGCCACAGAATTATTCGGGTAAATATAAAGGCGATATGGCGCTGATAACGGCGCTGGCCAAATCCATCAATACGGTGGCCGTTAAAATCGCCAATGAAGTGGGCCGTGGCCGCATTGCCGAAGCGGCACACCGCATGGGGTTTACGTCTGATATTGGCCTGACCCGCTCCATGCCTTTGGGTTCGAACGAGACCACCCTGATCGAGCTGACCTCGGCCTATGTGCCGTTTGCCAATGGGGGTATTCAAACACGCCCCTTTGGATTGCGGCGTATATCCACCCGCGAAGGCGATGTGTTGTGGCAACATCAGGACACCCAACAAAAACCCGTGCTTTCTCCCCGTTCTTATGCCTTGATGAATCTGATGCTGGAAAGGGTGATGCAGGAGGGCACCGGACGCCGTGCCGCCCTGAAAGATCGCCCCAGTGCCGGTAAAACCGGCACCACCAATGATTTTCGTGATGCCTGGTTTGTCGGTTATTCCAGCGGACATGTTGCGGGGGTCTGGGTCGGTGATGATAAAAACCGGGCGATGAAGAAAGTCACCGGGGGCACACTGCCGGCGCAAATCTGGCGCACGTATATGCGTGAAGCGGTAAAAAATATCCCGGCCGGTAAACCAACCTCACCAGAAGTGGTTATCGCCTTTACCCAACCGGTCAAGACGCAAAACCTGGCCACCGCCAAAGCCCGGACAGAGGACCCCTTGGGAGATTTACTGGGCAGCCTTGATCATAAAGATTAATGCGGGGCGCGTTTAGCCAAAATGCGTTGCAAGGTGCGCCGGTGCATGTTCAGCCGCCGGGCGGTTTCGGACACATTATGATCACACAGCTCGAACACGCGCTGGATATGCTCCCACCTGACCCGGTCGGCACTCATGGGATTAACCGGGGGTTCCGGGGCTGATCCGGGCAAGGCCAACAAAGCCTTGACTACATCATCGGCATCGGCGGGCTTGGCAAGATAATCAATCGCCCCGGCTTTAACCGCCGCCACCGCTGTCGCGATATTGCCATAACCGGTCAGCATGATGACGCGGCAATCCGGGCGGCGTTTGTGCATGTCCTTGACCACTTCCAGGCCATTGCCATCCTCAAGGCGCATATCCAGCACCGCAAAGGCAGGCGGGTTCATGCGGGCAATGTCCATGGCCTCAGCCACCGTGCTGACGGCGCTGACGATAAAGCCGCGATTGGTCAGCGCCCGGCCAAGGCGGGTGCGAAAGGGGGCATCATCATCGAGTATAAGCAACGTATGATCACTGGGAAGGTCAAGGGGTTCTTGCGGGGTGTTCATGGTTATCCTTTTTCGTGCGATACCGCACACTGGTTCACAATTATATAATGGATTGTGCCTCGACTTCCAATCGAGGCCAGATGATGCGGATCATGGCCCCGCCAAGTTTAGGGCTTTTGCCTATCTTTATCACACCATGGGTGCGTTCGATAAGGGTCTTGGCAATAAAAAACCCTAATCCCATACCGCCATGACCTTTTTCATCGCCGCCGGTGCGGGTCGAGATATAAGGCTCGCCCAGTTTTTCAAGAATTGAATCGGAAAAACCAGGGCCGTCATCGCTGATGATAATCTCCACCCAACTTTCATCCCACAAACCGCTAAGGTCTATTTTGGTCTTGGCAAAATCGGCGGCATTATCAGCAAAAGCACCCAGTGCGTGCATGATCTCTGGCTGGCGGCGCAATGCCGGCATAACCATGTCTTTACGGCCGCCTTTTTCATCAGCACGGGTGGTAATATTGATGCCATCGGCGCGTAAGGGGCTGGCCACTTCTTCAAGCAGGTCAAGCAAGGAATGACGCGCATAAACCGGGTCTTTTTCCGCGCCGCTGGCAGATAATTTTGACAGTATCTCCCGGCAGCGCGCCGCTTGTTCTACCAGCAATTGTGCATCTTCGGCCTGCTCACCATCGGCGGGCAGCGCATGGGTCATTTCCCTGGCCACCAGCGCGATGGTGCCAAGAGGGGTGCCCAATTCGTGTGCCACGGCGGCGGCAAGCCCGCCAAGGGCTGATAATTTTGCCTCTTTGGCCAATACCGATTCGGTGGCAATCAGGGCCATTTGCAGGCGTTGCCCCTCCAAAGATACCCGCCGGACATAGATGGCGGTAAAAGAAGTAACAGTAATCAAGGCGGCAAACTGGCCCATAACGTATAGGTCCGGGATATTGGCTCGTGCGCCATTTATCCATGGCAGGGGCAAGGCAAAATACCCAAGCACCATGGCGGCGATCATGGTCAGGGCGGCCAGCACCAGTGCGTTGCGAAGGGGCAGGGCGGACATGGCCACCACCACTGGCACCCCCAGCAGGATCACAAATGGATTGGCCAATCCGCCGGTAAGGCCCAGAAGGAGCGCCATTTGCGCCAAATCAAACACCAGTTGCGCCAAAGTGTATATTGGCTTGGAAAACCGGCCGGAATTGAGCGAAAAGCTCAAGAAAATATTTAGCCAGGCACTGGCAGAAATTACGGCTAGACAGGCGGCCAGCGGCAAAGAGAAATTCAGCACAAAAGTGGTAAACAATATGGCGGCGCTCTGTCCGACGACCGCAAACCAGCGCAACATAATCAATGTGCGCGGGCGAATGCCAATGCTGGCTTGCGGGTTGTAGGTCTGACTCATTTCAGCTCATTCATGTTTGATCCATGCCTTTGGCGCTACACCTAAATTCATCTGCCGACAATGCAAAATGGTGCACAGCCCGCGTAAATACTTGCACAATCCATAGCCTGAAAAAACGCTGGCGCACAGGCGCGGGGGCGTTATGGTGCGCGTATGAGCACGTCATCTTTTTCGCAAACATTGCGCACGATACGCTGGGTTGCGGTTGCCGCTATTTTAGTCATTGCCATCGGCTTTGCGGTGCAAATGGGCTTTGGCGCCAAAAAAGCGGCAGACCCTGTGGCTTCAACGCCGGCCAACATTGGCGGTCCGTTCAGCCTGACCAACACCAGGGGTGAAAAAGTTACCGAGGCAGACTTTTTGGGCAAACCCATGCTGGTCTATTTCGGTTACAGCTATTGCCCCGATGTCTGCCCGTATGCCCTGCAAATCATGGCATCGGCACTGGACACGCTGGGGCCGGGCAAGGGGCGCATAACGCCGGTTTTTATCTCGGTGGATCCAAAGCGTGACACGCCGGAAAGTCTCGCGCAATATGTAAGTTCCTCCAGCTTTCCGGACGGCCTTGTGGGCCTTACCGGAACAGCCGATGAGGTGGCGGCGGCGGCCAAGGCCTATGCGGTTTATTATAAAAAAGTCGGCGAAGGGGATGATTATATTATGGATCATACCAGTGCGATTTTTCTGATGGACAAAGAGGGTAAATACGTGGCTGTTTTCACCCATACCAGTTCTGTGGACGAAATTGCCAAATGCCTGCGCCGGCATCTGGATGGTAAAAGGTGTTGATGCTTAATGCTCTATAGCGCTTATGAAATGACTCATGCCATGCTCGCCCCCTGGCGGCAAATGGCGCAAGGCACACACCAGGCATTTTCGTCGCCGCTCAATCCCTGGGCCGCTACCTTTGCCGGACGGCATATGGTGGCCAGCGCCGATTTGTTCGAGCGCCTGACCCGGCGTTATGGAAAACCGGCCTGGGATATTGAAACGACAGGCATTGATAGTGAAGTTGTGCCCGTCACCGCGCAAACGGCCAGGTGTTCGACCTGGATGAAGTTGACGCATTTTGCCCGCGAGAACACCACAGATCGTGATGATCCAAAATTGTTGATTGTTTCGCCCCTGTCCGGCCATTATGCGACCTTGTTGCGCGATACGGTTCGGGCATTTTTACCAGCCCACGAGGTTTATATAACCGAATGGAGCGATGCGCGCACGGTGCCGATGCTGGCCGGGCGTTTTGATCTGCATGATTATGTGGATCAGATGCGTGAGGCTTTACGGTTTTTGGGTCCAAAGACCCATGTGCTGGCAGTGTGCCAGCCGGGGCCGCTGGTGCTGGCTGCTGCGGCCCTGATGGCCGAAGACGATGAGGCCGAACGGCCCGCCAGCATGATTTTTATGGGCTCGCCGATTGATACCCGCCGCTCGCCCACACTGCCCAACACGCTGGCCAAATCCAAATCCCTTGACTGGTTTGCCCGCCATGTCATCAGCACCGTGCCCATGCCCAATGCCGGGGCCATGCGCCGGGTGTATCCGGGCTTTGTGCAATTGGCCAGTTTCATTCAGATGAACAAGAAAAGTCATGTGGATGCGCACCGTGAATTCTTTGATCAATTGGTGGCCGGGGACGGGGATAGCACCGAGCGCCACCGCGCCTTTTATAATGAATATCTTTCGGTGATGGACTTGACCGAAGAGTTTTATCTGCAAACGATTGCTGATATATTTCAAAATCATAACCTTGCTCGCGGGCAGATGCGCCATCGGGGTCGCCAAGTTGATCCAGCCGCGCTTACCGATACCGCCCTGATGACCATAGAGGGCGAACTGGATGATATTTCCGGCATTGGCCAGACCCAGGCAGCGCACGATCTTTGCACCAATCTTCCGGCGGCATTACGCGCCGATTATGTGCAGGAAGGTGTTGGTCATTATGGCGTGTTCAGTGGCCGCCGCTTTCGCGAGAATATAGCCCCGCGCATTGCGCGCTTTATCCGTGACCATCGCTGAGATTAAAGTTCGTTATGTGGTCAGGCCACGCTCAACGCGAGTCAGCTTGCGCATTGATTCGGCGCGGCGAGAGGCCGTGGCCATTATGCCCCATGCGCGGCACAAAAAACGCGCTGAGAAACTCATACGGGACAAGCAGGACTGGCTAAACGGGCATTTACAAAACTTGCCACCGCCCATGCCGTTTGTGCCCGGCAGCGAGATATTATTACGCGGGCAAAAGGTGAAACTGGTTGAAGCGGCAGGGCGCGGACCGGCTTGTCTGGACGAGTATGATCTGATCATTCCCTGCCCGCAGGGGGCATCCTTTGCCGGGCGCACCCGGCGGGCCTTGATCGCGCGGGCGCGTGAGGCGCTAACCACTCAGGCGCACATCCATGCCGATGGCCTGAACACAAAATTTAGCGCCATAACCGTGCGGGATACCAATAGCCGCTGGGGGTCCTGCTCGGCCAGCGGGCGGCTTAATTTCTCCTGGCGATTGATCTGCGCCCCGTTTGAGGTGCTGGATTATGTCTGCGCCCATGAAGTGGCTCATTTGATCGAGCATAATCACGGGCCACGCTTTTGGGCGCTGGTGGCAACACGCATTGAGAACGTCAAGGCACCTCGGCGCTGGTTACGTAATCATGCCCCGGACCTGTTCGCTGTAGGGGCGGAGGTTTAGGATCTAGGGTTTTAGGCCACATCCTTCGAGGCTCGGCTAACGCTAAGCACCTCTGGATGCGGTGGGCGGGCTTTCTACCTCCTTCTAAGGGATTGCTTAGCAATCGTCTCGAAGGATTAGAGAGTTGCGACTGAAACTAAGCCCGTGCGTTTCGCATTTATCGTGTTATGTTCGCGCTTCGTTTTCGATTCTAATTTTAGCGTGGTCTGTGGTGGCAAAAGCCCAAAAAATCTCTGATCTGGCGCGCGCCCGCGCTCCGGCCGGGCCGGTACCCTGTCTGGAAGGCCTGAACGACGAACAACGCGAAGCGGTTGAGGCGCTGGATGGCCCGCTACTGGTGCTGGCCGGCGCGGGGACGGGTAAAACCCGTGTGCTGACCACGCGGCTGGCGCATATCCTCAACATGGGCAAGGCCAGTCCATGGGAAATATTGTGTGTCACCTTCACCAATAAAGCGGCCCGCGAAATGCGGCTGCGCGTAGGCGGCCTGATCGGTGATGCGGTCGAGCGCCTGCAGTGGCTGGGCACGTTTCATTCCATTTCAGCGCAAATTCTGCGCCGCCATGCGGAACTGGTGGGGCTTAAATCCTCATTTTCCATACTGGATACCGATGACCAGTTGCGCCTGCTAAAGCAGATCATCATTGCCGAAAACGTGGATGAAAAGCGCTGGACCGCGCGGCATCTGGCGGGCCTGATTGATGGCTGGAAGAACCGGGGACTTGGCCCGGCAAAACTGGGGCCGCAGGATGGTTACAGTTTTGCCAATGGCAAGGCCGCTAATCTTTACGGGATTTATCAGGAACGCTTAAAAGTGCTGAACGCCTGTGATTTTGGTGACTTGCTGCTGCATACCCTGACGATTTTTTTGAATCATGAGGATGTGCTGGCCGAGTATCACCGGCGGTTTCGCTATTTACTGGTGGACGAATACCAGGACACCAATGTGGCGCAATATCTGTGGCTGCGCCTGTTGGCGCGGGGCACCTCCAACCTCTGTGTGGTGGGCGATGATGACCAGTCCATCTATGGCTGGCGCGGGGCAGAGGTTGATAATATTTTGCGCTTCGAAAAGGATTTTCCGGGGGCCAAAGTGGTGCGGCTGGAGCGTAACTACCGCTCGACCGGACATATTCTGGGCGCGGCTTCGGGGCTGATTGCCGCCAATAAAAGCCGTCTTGGCAAGACACTTTGGACCGAGGATGCGGGCGGCGAAAAGGTCGCTGTGCGCGGGGTCTGGGACGGCGAGGCTGAAGCGCGGGCTGCTTGCGAAGAGATCGAAAACTGGCAGTCCAAAACAGGTGCCTATAATGATTGCGCGGTGCTGGTGCGGGCCTCCTGGCAAATGCGCGCTTTTGAGGACCGCTTTATTGCACTCGGCCTGCCTTACCGGGTGGTTGGCGGGCCGCGATTTTTTGAACGGGCCGAAATCCGCGATGCCCATGCCTACCTTCGCGCGGTGCGTTCTGATGGCGATGATCTGGCGTTTGAGCGCATCATCAATGTGCCCAAGCGCGGTATTGGCGTCGCCTCTGTTCAGAAGCTGCAAACGTGCGCGCGCACCCTGAATATGCCACTGCAGGAAGCCTGCCGCCATGTGATCACCACAGACGAGATTGGCGGCAAGGCGCGCACTGGACTGCGTATGTTGCTTGGCGATATCGATCGCTGGCGCGAAGCCGCCAAAACCCTGCCCCATGGGGAGCTGACCGAGATTATTCTTGATGAAAGCGGCTATAGCGCCATGTGGATGGCCGACAAAAACCCGCTGGCTCAGGGCAGACTTGATAATCTGAAAGAGCTGGTGCAGGCCATGGCGGCGTTTGATACGCTGGAGGGCTATCTGGAGCATGTGGCGCTGGTCTCCGAGCTGGATACACGAACAGAGAGCGATGACCAGATCAGCCTGATGACCCTGCATGCGGCCAAAGGGCTGGAATTTCCGCTGGTGATATTACCGGGCTGGGAAGAAAGCGTTTTTCCCTCCCAGCGCTCGCTGGATGAAGGCGGCACCACGGCACTGGAGGAAGAGCGGCGTTTGGCCTATGTGGGCCTGACGCGGGCGCGCGAACAGGCGATTATTTATTTTGCAGCCAACCGGCAAATCTATGGCCGCTGGCAGAGCGTTTTGCCGTCGCGGTTTGTTGATGAACTGCCCCCTGAACATGTGGATGCGCAGGCCGATACCGGCTATTATAACCGCGATGAGGGCAGCCACGCCGAAGTGGGCTTTGAAGACAGCCGTTCCACCTATTCCAGCCCCGGCTGGGCACGGTTTCAGGCCAATAAAGATAATGTGCGCAGCAAAACCATTGAAGGCTCGGCCCGGCATATTGCCGCTGATAAAGCAAGCGCCAATGGCCTTAAAAAAGGTATACGCGTGTTTCATCAGAAATTTGGCTATGGGCGTATAACCGTGCTGGACAATGACAAGTTAACCGTGACCTTTGACAAGGCCGGCACCAAAAAAGTCATGGCCGGATTTATCGAAAAGGCCTGAGGAACTCGTGTGCGCCGCACTTGTGTTCGTCATACCGGCGCAGGCCGGTATCCAGAATACGTCAAAATTGGACCCTGATTTTCATCGGGGTAACGGCGCGTTGGCCCCGCTATCTATTTTGTAATTTCAGTCTCTACCAAAACCACCCGGCCTGGGACGGGGCCGGGTGGTTTCAGTGATGAGAAGTCATATCGTGGCTATGTAGAGGCTACAGCGCTTTTTTGGAAAAATACCAGTCGGTGTAATCGTAACCCTGATCAGCACGCTCTTCGGCTTCTTTGGTTGTTGCTGGTGGTGGGACAATAACCTTGTCACCGGGTTTCCAGTTTTCCGGTGTGGCAACGCCATTGGCATCCGAGGTTTGCAACGCTTCCAGAATTCGCAAAAACTCATCAATAGAGCGACCATTTGACAGGGGGTAATACACCATGGCGCGCAATACACCATCGGGGTCGATTATGAAGGTGGCGCGCACCGCCGAAGTGTCACTGGCACCGGGCTGGATCATGCCATAGGCATGGGCAACTTTCATGGAAAGGTCCTCAATGATTGGAAATGGTATATCGATACCGAAATTCACCTTGATTGAGCGAATCCAGGCGATATGAGCGTAATTACTGTCGATAGACAGACCGAGAAGATCGGCATTCAGGGCCTGAAATTTTTCATAATTACGGGCGAAAGCCATAAATTCGGTGGTGCAAACCGGCGTAAAATCAGCAGGGTGTGAAAACAGCACCAGCCATTTGCCTTTATAATCATCAAGCGATCGCGGGCCGTCTGTGGTTTTGGCACTGAATTGCGGTGCCGGCTTGTTCAATTGGGGGAAAGCGATGTTTTGATCCACAGCTTGTGTTTCTTCAGTCATGATAATCTCCATTTTTATTCAGGCGAACCGCCCAGAACTAAATTCTAAGCCATTCATAAGGAGCCAAAGTCAATTGGCGCAGACCTGAAGGTTTCCATGGATGGTATATAAGGCACTGCTAATATAAATAAAAACAATATATTTCATATGAACTAATCTAAATATTCACTTATTTATGCTGACCACCTTGCCAGGCAAATAAATGAGATGGCTTGGGGAGAAGCCAATTATTAACACGGAAAAATGTAGCGAACCGGGTAGGAAACGGATAACCTCAATCCAAACTGGATAAAGGAAAACAAAATGATTGTTGTTGGCGGCTATATCGATATGGAATCCGAGGCAGAAATTGAGGCGGTGAGAGGGGCGGCCAATGAGATGGTGGCCGACACCTTAAAAGAAACCGGCTGCATTGATTATTGCTTCGCCATCGATATCGGCAATCCATGCCGCATTCGCCTGTTCGAGGTGTGGCTGGATCAGGCCGCGTTAGACAACCACATGCAAACCACGCACATGGCCAAATTCATGGGTGCGATTATGGATGCCAAACGCGCCGGTGCCAGTGTTTCTGCCTATGATGCCAAAGGTGCGACCAAACTAATGTAAGCATTTAGCCTTGTCCTGGACCGGAGCTGATCCCGGATTATCCAGAGTATCCAGTGCCGCCTTGGTGCAGGTTCTGGATTACCGGGTCCACCGGTTGTATCTGGCTGTCACCTGCACATTTGTTATTTTTGTTGCATGATGTCGGGTGCCAGTGGCCTTTGGCCAAAGGCCACTGGCGGCGGCAAGCGGTTGTGACTCCGGAAGGTCTTTTACGACCGAGCTTGATCTAAACCCTTGCCTGTCCACTTTTCATCGTCCGAACGGTAGAGAGACCTTTGACGGTCGTATGCAATCGCGGACTACAAAAGCAGGAGTATCATTATGACAGAACCATCTTTGCCACCGCAACACATTATTGCCTTTGACGTGGGCAAGCAGGCTTTGGAAGTGGCGACTTTGCCCAGGGACAAGCCACGGTCCATTGCCAATCAAAGCGCCGCCATCCGGCGCGTATTGCAGGCAGAAATACGGCGTAACGAACGCGAAGTTCTGGGGCCGATACTGGTGATCTGTGAAGCCACGGGTGGCTATGAACATGCCTTGCTGGCGCTGGCCAATGAACTGCAACTGCCCATCCACCGGGCCGAAGGGCGACGGGTTCGGCTGTTTGCCCAGGCCCACGGTCTTCGTGCCAAGACCGATCCACTGGATGCTGCCATCATTGCCCGGTTCGCAAGACAAGCGGATTGTTCCATGCTGTATAGCCTGCCAAGCGTGGAGCAACAGGCATTAAGCGCTCTGGTTACCCGGCGCGAAGAGCTGTTGCAGATGAAGCTGGCCGAGCAGAACCGGCTGGAACATCACACCAGCGGGCCGATACTGGTCAGTATCCGTTATATGATTGATGTCTGCAAGCAGCAGATCAAAGCCATTGAGCAGCACTTGGGTGTCCTGATCCGGCAAAGCCCTGAACTGTCCCACAAGAACCAGTTGTTGCAAAGTCTGGTTGGCATTGGCGATGTCACGGCCAGAACCCTGATGGCAACCTTGCCGGAACTGGGAACTTTAAGTAAAGGACAGGCAGCGAGCCTTACCGGGCTGGCACCGTATAACCGGGATAGTGGCAACACCAACCAGCATCGACACATTGCTGCCGGGCGCTTTGCGGCCAGACGTTGTCTCTACATGGCGGCCACTGTGGCCATCAACAAGAACCCGGTCTTGCGAGCCAAGTTCCAGCAACTCACCCAAAATGGCAAACCTTACAAAGTCGCTCTCGTGGCCATCATGCGCAAAATGATCATCATCCTCAACGCCATCCTCAAACAACAAAAACCGTGGAAACACGCACAAATCACTTGACCAACGAGACGGTAGATCAAGCCG
>JAJFFP010000024.1 GCA_021776595.1 Robiginitomaculum sp.
TGTTTGACGATGACAGGCTGATTGCGTTAATTGAGAAGCATCCGCGCGATTATGCCGATTTTTGCACCATGAATGAGGGCGCGGATGATATGGGCTCGTGGAAAGGTGGGGACCCTGGCAACCATAGCGGCGAAGAAATACTGGAAGCGGTGCGCGCCGGGCGGTTATGGATCAATCTGCGCAAGGCTTTTAATATTCATAGTGAATACAAAGACCTGTTAAAATCCATAATGGGCGAGCTAAAACTCCTAAACCCCGGCTTTCGTCCCGTTCGTGTTATGGGAGGGCTGTTGATCTCGTCACCAACGGCGGGCGTCCCCTATCATATTGATCGTTCTGATGTTTTGCTCTGGCATATCCGTGGCCATAAGAGGGTATGGGTTTACCCGATAGATGATGAGACCATGCCGGAGAGCGAAATCGAAGAAGTTCTGTTGCACGAACACAATGATGATGTGCCGTATCAAAAGGCGTTTGATGACAAGGCCGTGGTGTATGATTTGCAGCCGGGGCAGGCGGCAAGCTGGCCACTGCATGCACCGCACAGGGTTTGTAATCAAGGCGATATGAATGTCTCTATCACTGTTGAGTATTCACCGCTTGGCACAATCGTGCAAAACGGCGCGCACATTACCAACGGTATTTTACGGCGCAAGATGGGACGTAATCCCAAAATTGAAACACAGTCCGGACTAGGCAGGCTGGCACGGTTTGCAGCTTCACAGGTGTTGCGCCGTATGAATTTAGTGCAGGCTAGTACACCACACGAGAGCGGCTATCTTTTTGAAATCGAAACGCCAGCAAAAACCGCTAGTGTGCAAACGCAAAGTTGAATTAATTCTGGCCTTGTGCGCCAAGGGTTTGCAGGATAAATCTGCGCATCAGGAGCGCCGGGGGGCGATCAGGAGCCGCCAATGAGCCAGCCTATGCGTATCGCAACCGCCTTTGCATTTTTTCTTTTCGTTTTTTTACTTACGCGCACAGCTTATGCTGATACTGCGGTTAGTGATCAGGCGCAGATTGCGCTGGAGACGGCGATAAAAGATGCCGCAGACCGTGCCCAGCAGGCCAAAGGCCAGCGGTTTTCATTTACCTCCCGCATTGAAACCGGCGATGAAGATAACCCTTTGATCGAGTTTTCCTTTGATCCGCGAAAACCCTATGCAGACCGCGTTACCATTTTGCATCCGACGATGGAAGAAAACCCCAAAGCGCTCAAAAAAATCCTGAAGCAAAAGCAGGAAACGCTGGAAAAGCGTAAAAAAGAAGGCACAGAGGCCACACAGGACCATGATTTGATTTTTGCGGCTGCTCAAGAAATGCTTGGCAATGAAAGCCCCCGTTTTGAACGCGAGGAAAATGGCGAATATATTTATTCGTTTTCACCATCAGTTCTGATGCAGGGCGATGACGATGAGGATAAGGCCAGGGCGGGTGATAAAAAAGGTAAAGGCAAGGGCAAATCGGGCAAGGTAAAGAAAGATAGTTTTGCTTCGCACATGAATGGCGAATTATTTGTCGATATGCAAAACAAACGCATTTCCAGCATTCGTGTATTCTCTACAGAACCATTCAAACCGGCGGCCATTGCCAAGATCAAATCCTTTGAAATGATCATGAAATTTGCGCCGGCATGGCCTGATGGGCCAATGGTGACAACCCATCAGGAAGTTACGGTCGCTGGCAAGGCGATGTTCAAAAAATTTGAACAACATACCTCTGTCGATAATTTTGGCTTTGAAAAGCATTAAATTCGCTTCTTTATTGAACAGAATCCGGCATAGAGTGTGGTCATGACCTTGCATCTCATCAAATTGTGTGTCGGCATTGACCGGCTGGAGCAGTTGCATGAATTGCAGCACATTCGTGCCGCATCACGTCTGGCGCGCGGGGAAAGGCCCAACCCCTGGCATATTACGCGCATGACCCCGCGCCGTGGTGAAGAATTGCTGGATGGCGGGTCGCTTTATTGGGTGATCAAGCGCGTGGTGCAGGCGCACCAACGTATTGTGGCTTTGGAAGAGGTAATTGGAGAGGATGGTATTCGCCGTTGCCGTCTGGTATTGGGTATGGACCTGATTGCCACCCAGCCGCAACCAAGGCGACCATTTCAGGGCTGGCGTTATCTGGCTGGTGCCGATGCCCCGGCTGATCTGGGTAGGGCAGGCGGCGGTGCAGAGCTGCCGGGTGCGTTACGCGCGCATTTACGCGAAATCGGGGCATGGTAAACCGGCATGTTAAATATTCAGTAACCATGTTGGCGCAGGAATGGGGATATGAAAGTTACCTATATTCTTGCCCCGGCGTTGATCGCCGCAATGTTAAGCGGTTGTTCGGCACTGCCCTTTGGTCATAAAGATAAACTGGCCAGCACTGCGGCAAACGATACGCAACAAACCATAGACCCCGGCCTTAAAATCGCGGTCGATGTGGTTATGGCACGTTTGCGTGCCGCCGAGCCAAAAGACCAGCAAGCCATCAAGCAAGCGGCACCCGAAATATTCCAGCTGGCGGCGGCATTAATGCCCACATCCGGCACGCAAGCTGCCTTGGGTGAAAGCCATCAGGGCAGGCGCATCGATAGCCCCCGGACTTTGGGCGAATTGCAACGCATGGGCGCGCGCACCAAGCTGGCCAAAGCGGGGGTTTCCATGAATGGGGCGCGTGTTATGAATGCCTCTTACGGCACCAATGGCGCCAAGACACCGCCACAAATCGCGAAAGGGCGCAGCCTGCTGCATGCGGTGCATCTTGGCAGTTATCGCAGTGAAGCCCGTGCCTTTGCAGGCTTTACGGAATTAAAAGCCAAAATTCCAACCGAGTTAGCCTCATTAACGGCTCGCATAGAGCGCGTTGATCTGGGGCCAAAGGGTATTTTTGAGAGACTAAAAGCGGGGCCTTTTACCAGTCGTGAGGCGGCGCAAACTGCATGTGTTAAAATCCGTGCTGCCGGGCTTTATTGCGCTCTTGCAGATTTCACCGGTCACAAGCCGGGCTAGTTAGTGCGTTTCCTGCACGTCAAAAACCTGATTTTCAAACTCACCAGAGCCAAGATACGTGACCAAGATGGTCTCATGGGCACGGGGCATGAGGTCCAGCGGGATTTCATACTGGATGGGCTTTTGATCTGCATAAAGGGTGATGTTGCCCAATTCACCCAGCACCTGGCCTTGCATAGTGGTGGCAACCAGCTTCCCATAAGGCGTGGCCCCGCCTTTGCGATAAAGATTAACCAGCACACTTTGCGGCCCGCCTTTACGGGCCTGGATGATCTGCGCAGTAACCGGCATACCGGTTTCCCGCACAAAAACCGGCAGGCTCAATCCCCACCTTGGCCCCTTGCCATTCACCCGGTCGGCATTGATACGAATATGCACGTGCTGCTCGCCCAGCACCGGGGCTTTAGGGGGCAGCATCACATAAAGCGGGCGGGTTTCATCCGGTTTTAAAATGAAATCCCCTGGCCACATTTGCAGGTTATGGGTAAGGGGTAATACCGGGTTGACTTCGGCAGGGTGTAATATGCCGTTTGGCCCCTGGGCAATGGCGGCCCAAAGGGTTTTTATGCGCAAGGTATGACCACCGCTATTATGCACATTGATCTGACCGGCGCGTGTGGTTTCGTTCAACACCAGACGGGAAGGATCAGCGGTAACATCTGCCAGAACCGCAGGGGTAAATGCCAAAAGCGCAGTCAGGCAGAGTGTAATACTGGCGAAGCAGCGCATAATTGCACCCTTGGGATGATTCGGATCAGACATCATGCAAACACCATTGAATGAAGATAGCGTTGAAGCCCATGACAATAAGGGCAACAGCTCCAAAGCGGCGCATCTGATCGTTGTTGGAAATGAGAAGGGCGGGGCCGGAAAATCCACCATTGCCGTGCATTTGGCACTGGGCCTGATGCGCATGGGGAAGCGGGTCGGCGTTGTTGATCTGGATACCCGCCAGCGAACCTTTACCCGCTATATGGAAAACCGCACCGCCTGGGCCAAAGCCCAGGGGCAGAGCCTGCTCATACCGGCCATGGTTCCAGTATTGGCGGGGCAGTCGCGCCATCTTGATGAACGCGAGGCCGAGGAGGCACAAAACTGGCAGAAAGCTATGCAGGCACTTCGCCTTGATTGTGATTTCATTATCGTGGATGCGCCGGGTGGTGACACTTATTTATCGCGCCTCGCCCATGGTCAGGCAGACACAATCCTTACCCCCATTAATGACAGCTTTGTGGATTTTGATCTGCTGGCCAATTCGGCGCATGGCGCTTTGGCGCAGGCCCGGCCAAGCCTTTACAGCGAAATGGTCTGGGAAGCGCGTAAACACAAAGCTGCACGTGAGCACAAAAGCATAGACTGGGTGGTAATGCGCAATCGCATGAGCATGTTAAATGCCCGCAACAAACAACGGGTGCTTGATGGTCTGCAAACCCTCTCTAACCGGCTGGGATTCCGGCTGGCGCCGGGATTTGGCGAGCGGGTGATTTATCGTGAGTTGTTTCCCTCTGGTCTGACCCTTCTTGATCTGACAGAAAAGGGCAGTGCCATACAGTTTTCCATGAGCCATGTTGCCGCGCGTCAGGAATTGCGCGATTTATTGATCGTGCTCAAGCTAAAAGCCCTGCAAGGCGCTACATTTACGTTTTGAATACAAGAGTGTGGCTCAACCTGGCGGCACCGCAAAGCAGGATTGTCCATCGGCATTCAACCGGGTGCAAACCTCTCGCGCCTTGTTCGCATCAAAGCCCAAATAGCGCACACGATATAAGGCGGCGCCATTGCGTTCACCTTTGATGATCTGGCTGTTTCTGCCTATCAGCGCCAGAACCTCCATATCATTGATGTGGTTCAACCTTTGGCTGGCTTGTGCGTTAGAAGAAAACGCACCGACCTGCACGGCCCAATCGCCCTGGGGGTCCGGAATATTAGTCAATATGGGCTGCGGGGCAGGTGATGCTGGTTTTAGCACCGGCAATGGCCGTGTTTCAATGTTGTCATCGATAACGATTTTGACCCCGCGCCGGTCGCCATCCCCTTGCGCGGTATCTTCTGGCAGGCCGGCAAACAATACCGGTTTTTGATCGTCAAGATCACGGGGCAAGGGCGTGTTGGTGTCCATATTATTTTCCCGGCGCCGGTCCAGTTCAGCAAAGGCGCGTTCCAGTAAACGGGTGGCATAGGTGTCGCGTTCCTTACCCGATGCACCGCCAAACACGATAACGATCAACCGCTCGCCCTTACGTTCTGCGGTGACGGCGATGTTGTATCCCGAAGCGTTGGTGAATCCGGTTTTCAGGCCATCCACACCCTCGACCCGTCCCAGCAGCGTGTTGTGGTTGTTTAGGGTGCGGGCTTTCCACACCAGCTTGCTTAACGAGAAATAGCGGTAATCTTCGGGGTAATCATGATGGATGCGATAGGCCAGCACCGCCATATCCCGTGCCGTAGTTACCTGGCGCTTATCGGGCAGACCAGAGGCATTAATAAAGCGGCTGTTATCCATACCCATCTCGTGTGCCCTTTTGGTCATTAAAGTCGCAAAGCGCGCCTCGCCGCCGCCAAGGCGCTCCGCCAGCACAATGGCAACATCATTGGCGCTTTTTGTGACCATGGCCCGCACCGCATCTTCAACGCTGATGGTAGTATTGGCTTTCAACCCCAGCCGGGATGGGCGCGCACGGGCAGCTTTACTGGAAATGCGTAAAGGGTCATCCCAGCCAATTTCACCGGCCTTTATGGCTTCAAATACCATATACAGTGTCATAACCTTGGTCAGTGAGGCGGGGTAGCGCAAATCCTCTGCATGGCGGGCATGTAAGACTTCGCCCGTGGCTTCAACCACAGCAATGGCGGCGAAGCGCTCAGGCGATGGTCTGGCCAGCGCCATAATCGGCACCGTCACTAGCGCAACTAAAATGAAAAGCGCAGTGCGCATTTAGAGAACCTCGTGCAATAAGTAGCATCCAGAACCTAACGCGCTCACCTTTCCAAGCGGTAAAGGAAAAAATGGTGCAATGCACAATAATGCTTGACATTATCCATAATAAACACATATAGGTGTTGGAATAATAAATGCTGCATATGCGAAATACGCGATCACGACAGGAAATGACATGACCACGAAAAACAAAACCACCAAGGCCGGTTCTGCCAAGACAGAAACCATGGAAGACACCATCAAGAATGCCACGACCGCCAGCACCGAAGCCATGCAGGATGGCTTTGAGCAAGCGGTTCTTGCCGCCGGTGAGTTTGGTGAGCATGTTAAGGCCAACTCCGAAG
Source organism: Robiginitomaculum sp. (assembly GCA_021776595.1). Lineage (GTDB taxonomy): Bacteria > Pseudomonadota > Alphaproteobacteria > Caulobacterales > Maricaulaceae > Robiginitomaculum_B. Next base: position 6,282 of record JAJFFP010000024.1, read on the forward strand.
CTGTGGTGGAAAGTTTCACCATTGCCGGGCAGGGCATGGAGGCCATCAATACGGAAATTACGGCCAGCATGAAAACCAGCTATGAAAATGGTGTTGCCACGGCGCAAGCCATGGCCAGTGCCAAAAGCCTGCAGGAAATGGTGGAATTACAAGCTGATTATGCAAAGTCCGCCATGGAAGCCTATTTCGCTGGTCTGACTACCCTTAGCGGCATGAGCACGACCTTGCTTAAAAATGCGGCCAAGCCACTAAATGCCCGTGCGCAAGCCACGGCTGAAATGGTGCAGGGCTACCGTTAAGCCGCACTGAATTCTAATCTGAAAGCCCGGTGTTTTACGCCGGGCTTTTTGTATGGCTATTAAGCCAGCGACACCGCACCGCCGGGCAGGCTGATGATCTGGCCAGCCAGCTCCAGCTCCAACAGGGCTGCGGTGCAGACCGCAACGGGCAGGCCACTGGCACGCACCAGCTCGTCACGGGGCGTGGGGCTGGGGCTGAGAAGCTCCAACACGGTGGGCCTCGCATTTTCCACATCCCGGTCATCGGGCGGCGTTTGGGTTGGGCTGTCAAACAGATCACTTTGATCGTTGAGTTGTTCCGGTCGCCGTCCGGCCAGTGCATCAGTTATATCCTGCGCACTTTCCACCAGCAACGCCCCGGATTTAATCAAGCCATTAGTACCTTTACAACGTGGATCAAGTGGCGATCCCGGCGTTGCCATGACTTCGCGGCCCTGTTCCAGCGCAAAGCGCGCGGTGATGAGTGAGCCGGAGCGCGCCGCCGCCTCAATCACCAGAACCCCAAGGGCCAGGCCGGAAATAATCCGGTTACGGCGCGGAAAATCCCTGGCATTGACCCGATGGCCCAAACGGCGCTCGGAAACCAAAGTGCCATGTTGGATGATTTCCTCGCGCAAATCGGCATGCTCTGGCGGGTAAATATGATCCACGCCACCAGCAACCACAGCCATGGTGCCGCTTTGCATTGCGCCCTGATGGGCGGTGCCATCAATGCCCCGCGCCAGGCCGGATACGATGGCAAGCCCATGTTCACCCAGCTCGCTGGCCATTTGCCGCGCCATACGCATCCCCATGGCCGACGCATTGCGTGCCCCGACAATGGCACAGGCCGGTTGGTTTAACTGGCTCACATCCCCCAGCACACTGATCACCGGCGGTGGTGGATCAAGGGCGGCCAGGGCTTGCGGGTAATCAGGGTCACACGCAGGAAGAAGGACACCGCCAAGACGTTCCAATTCCTCAATTTCCGCTTCGGCTTCGGCAGGTTTGACGATTTTAAGTGGATCAACACGCCCGCCACGTCGCGCCAGTGCCGGCAGGGCCTCCAATGCGGTCTGGGCATCGCCAAAGCGACCAAGCAGACCACGAAATGCCACGGGACCCACTTGCGGGGTGCGCGCCAGACAAAGCCAGGCTATCAGGGCGCGCGGCCCAAGAGCGTTAGGTGTGCTCACTTTTTCTTGTCGCCAAAGCGTGGCTCTGTTCCTTGCATTACGCGCATAATGTTTGGCCAGTGCCGGATACTGATTATCAACGCCATAATGCCGCTAAATACGGCTATGTCCGGGCGGCCAAGATATAGCGCAATGGCTGGTGCACTGTTCACCGACAACAGCGCGGCCATGGAGGAAATACGTGTCAGGGCGGCAGTGAAAAGCCAGATCGCACCACAGGCGAGCCCAAGAGGCCAGAGTGCCACAAAAACACCGCCAAAAAATGTGGCAACGCCCTTGCCACCGCGAAAGCCAAGCCAGACAGGATAGCAATGGCCCATGAGCGCGGCCACCGCAGCAACCAGGCCCATATAGGGGTGCAGAAAATGGCTGGCCAGAATATAGGCCATTGCAGATTTGCCACCATCCAGCACCAAAGTTGCCAGCGCCAGATCCTTGCGCCCGGTGCGTAAAACATTGGTGGCACCGATATTACCAGAGCCAATATTGCGCACATCGCCCAGGCCAAACCAGCGTGAGAGCAAAACGCCAAAGGGAATGGAACCCAGCAAATAGCCGCCAACCAGCGCAATGGTAAGGTGTATAGGGATCATGAATTGCCTGTCTTGTTGCTTTGCCTTGACAGAGCATAAGGCGTTATTTCCGGGTTTTCCATAGCGGTGGCACAAAAAGCAGTATTCTAGCCTTCGCGTCTACCCGATAATTGGCCCTGCAGAGCGCACCCCTTCGTCCACATAGTCATTAAACTTGGCGAAATTATTTACAAACATGGCCATTAGTTTTTCTGCCTGTGCATCATAAGCGGCCTTGTCGGCCCATGTGCTTCGTGGGTCGAGTATGGCAGCGTCAACACCGGGAACGGAAACCGGCACTTCAAGGCCAAAGTTATTATCCAGGCGGAATGTGGCGTTATTCAATGAACCATCAAGGGCCGCCGCCAGAAGCGCGCGGGTGGCCTTGATCGGCATGCGATTGCCGGTGCCATAGGGACCGCCGGTCCAGCCGGTATTGACCAGCCAGCATGTGACCTTGTGCTCGGCGATCAGGTCACGCAGCAAATTACCGTATTCGGACGGGTGACGCGGCATAAAGGGCGCACCAAAACAGGTGGAAAATGTAGCTTCGGGCTCGGTCACACCTTTTTCGGTGCCAGCAACCTTGGCGGTATAACCAGAGAGGAAGTGATACATGGCCTGGCTAGGGGTCATGCGCGCAATCGGGGGCAGAACGCCAAACGCATCGGCGGTCAGCATAATAATGTTTTTGGGGTGCCCACAACGCCCGGTTGGCGAGGCATTGGGAATGGCAGTCAGCGGATAAGCCCCCCGGCTATTCTCCGCCAGAGAAGCATCATCCAGATCCAGCTCACGGCTTTGCGGATCCATAACCACGTTTTCCAGCACCGTGGCCCACATTTTAGTCGTGGCGTAAATTTCCGGTTCTGCCTCAGAAGAAAGACGGATCATTTTAGCGTAACAGCCACCTTCAAAATTAAACAGGCCATTTTCTGACCAGCCATGCTCATCATCACCAATCAAGGTGCGGTGGGGGTCGGCAGATAATGTGGTTTTACCGGTTCCTGAAAGGCCAAAGAAGATGGCGGCGTCGTCGTGATTGCCGGTGTTGACCGAACAGTGCATGGGCATGACGGACTTTTTGGGGAGCAGGTAATTCAGGATTGAAAATGCAGATTTTTTGATTTCGCCAGCATAAGATGTGCCACCGATCAGCACCAGACGTTTGGTCATATTAACCGCAATAACCGTTTCAGACCGGGTGCCATGGCGCACAGGATCAGCCCGAAAGCCCGGCATGCTGATGATGGTGAATTCGGCATTGAAACCGGCCAGTTCATCGTTCGTCGGAAGGCGCAGCATATGGCGGATAAAAAGAGAATGCCAGGCAAGTTCAGTAATCACTTGCACCGGCAGGCGATAATCCAGGTCTGCACCGCCAAAAAGCTCCTGCGCGAATAGGTCCTGCTCGCCCATATAAGTTTTGAAATCATCCCACAACACATCAAATTGTGATGGAGTCATGGACACATTTTGGTCCCACCAGACTGAATTTTCAGTTTCTGCATCGCGAACAATGAATTTGTCTTTGGCGGAGCGGCCAGTGTGTTGCCCGGTTTTGACGACCAGCGGCCCGCCGTTCGCAACATGGCCTTCGCCACGGCTGACGGCTTCTTCATAGAGGGCAGCATTGATCCAGTTCCAGTTGACAGACTTTGCCTGTTTCATACCGATAGCACCAAGTGCCGCTGTGTTGATGTGGGTGCCTGTAGTTTCCACCGTGCGCTCCTTATGGATTGATTATTTTATCCGTTTGCGGACGCGCGCACCGATACGCTCAATCCGCCCGCAAGTCCACCAGGAGCGTGTGCGAATTAATGCCAAATTTATCTCAAAAAAAACCTGTTTCTGGCCCCGGTCTTGCATCTGTAATCGCATCTGTATTGCTTTTAGGTATCAAAATGCCGCATATTGTTCCATACGGGGGTAAATTACACATGATTTGGTGCACATTATATTTTGCTGTGCTAGACGCCCCTGCTGTAAAGGTAATTGCTTTGCCGGCCGCAATAACACCCGAAAAAATCAAAGGCATGTTGATAGTATGACGAATTTTCAACCAACCCCGACACAAAGTAATGTTTCTCTGCGTCTGGCGGATTTTGAACGTATGGGTGATGCTCTGGACTATGCTGCCAAAGGGCAAAGCGGGCTTAATTTTTATAGCGCTCGCAATGGCCTGGAAGAAGCCGTGCCCTATACGGTTTTGCGGACCCGCGCGCTGGATGCGGCGCAGCGTATGCTGGCATCGGGCCTGAAGGCGGGTGACCGGGTTGCCATTGTCGCCGAGACCGATGCCGAGTTCGTGGTTACGTTTTTTGCCTGCGTGTATGCGGGCATTATCCCGGCACCCCTGCCGCTTCCTGTCGCTTTTGGTGGACGTGAAGGTTATATCGCGCATTTGAAACGCATTATGCAGGTTTGTGGCGCCAGCGCCGTTTTCGGTCCGGCTTCGCTGGATGACTGGGTTAAAGAGGCCGCGCAAACGCTTGATCTGGTTTTTGCCGGCGTACTGGCTGATTTGCAACTGGAACGCAATGGTGATGTTGAATTGCCAAAAACCAGACCGCAGGACATGTGCTATCTACAGTTTTCATCAGGCACAACGCGGTTTCCACTGGGCGTGGAAATCACCCACGAAGCTTTTATGGCCAATGCCAGGGGTATTATCCGTGATGGCTTGCAGATCACAAAAGGCGACCGTGCCTGCTCCTGGTTGCCGTTTTATCACGATATGGGCCTGGTTGGCTTTTTGCTGGCGCCAATGGCGGCCCAATTAAGCGTGGACCTGTTGCCCACCCGTGATTTTGCCCGCCGCTCACTGGGTTGGCTGAAAATGATTTCGGACAATCGCGCCACGTTGGCCTATAGCCCGTCTTTTGGTTACGAGCTATGCACCCGTCGGGCGCGCACTGCCAAGCTGGATCATCTTGATCTTTCCTGCTGGCGGGCAGCGGGCATTGGTGGTGATATGATCCGCCTGCCGGTTCTGGAGCGTTTTGCCGAGTGTTTTGCCGATTCCGGGTTTGACAGCAAATCCTTTGTCGCCAGTTATGGTATGGCCGAAACCACCCTGGCCATCAGCTTTGCGCCACAAGGGCAAGGTTTGATCCATGATCATCTGGATTTGAACGCTCTGGATAAAGATGGTCGTGCGGTCATCGCCAAACCGGACAGCGCAGTGCCAAAGCGTTCCTTTGTGTTGTGCGGTGGTCCCTTGCCGTATCATAAAATCGAAGTTCGCAATGCCAGGGGCGAGGCGCTGGGAGAAGGGGACGTGGGGCGAATTTTTGTTTCCGGTCCCAGTCTGATGCGCGAATATTATGGTAATGCCGGGGAAACCGCTTGTGTGCTAACGGCCGATGGCTGGCTGGACACCGGCGATCTTGGCTATTTTCGCGATGGACAGATTGTTATTACCGGACGTGCCAAGGATTTGATTTTGGTCAATGGCCGTAATGTCTGGCCACAGGATCTGGAATGGGCCGCTGAAAATGGCTCTGAAGTGCTGCGCGCAGGCGATGTGGCGGCCTTTTCAATTGATGATGGCGATGGCGAGAGAGTGATCTTGCTGGTGCAGACCCGTATCTCCGACCCGGAGCGCCGGGAATCCTTGCTAAACGGTATAGAGGGACTTGTCAGTTCAGAATATGGTCTGATGGCCAAGGTGGTCAGTGTGCCGCCCCATAGTCTGCCGCAAACCTCCTCTGGCAAACTAAGCCGTGTCAAGGCGCGCAAAATGTATCTGGAGGGTGCGTTTGAAAAGGCCCGCACGGTCAGCAATCACGCACCCGGCAACGCGTGAGCCAAGAGACGGGCCCGCTCGTCGCCCTGACCGGTGCCACCGGGTTTTTAGGACGTGCACTGGTGCAGGAACTTGCGGCCAAAGGCTGTCGGGTGCGCATACTGGTGCGCTCGTTTCCCTTTCATGCACAATTGTCACCCTGCCGGCTGGAGCTGGTGCCGGGTGATCTGGATGATAAAGCCGCATTGCAACGCCTTACATCGGACGCTGATGCCGTTGTTCATCTGGCAGGTGCCATAAAAGGATCGGCCAGGAGACTGATGCACATCAATGGGCAAGGCACACGACATATAGTGGCTGCCTGGCGGGAAAATTCTCCTAAAGCGCGCTTTATCAATGTTTCATCAATGACCGCGCGGGAGCCGCATTTATCTGCCTATGCTGCCAGCAAGAAAGCGGCCGAAGATGCGGTTACGTCCATTGATGCCGATTGGCTGGTCGTGCGCCCTTCCGCCGTTTATGGTCCCTGGGATACAGAGACATTAAGTATATTCAAGGCCGCGCACTTGCCCATCCACCCCATGTTGAATGGCGATCATGCGCGCCTTAGCCTGATCCATGTTGTCGATGCCGCCCGCGCACTGGCGGCGCTCTGCGATGAACGGCCAAAGGAGCCTGTGCTGGAACTGTGCGACGGGGCACCGAAGGGTTATTCCTGGCCGCAAATTGTCCAGGCGGCCTGCACGGCCAGCAACACAAAGGCGCGACCGGTCAGCGTGCCACCGGGTCTGGTGATAACCGCCGCAATTTTGAATGCAAAACTGGCGCGTCTGTGTGGCAAAGTGAGCATTTTTGATGAAGGCAAGGCCAGGGAAATCCTGCACCCGGACTGGGCCACATATCCCCGGCACAGAATTCCGCAAACCATCTGGACACCTGAAATTACACTGGAAAAGGGTTTTGAACAAACGACAAAATGGTATCAGGACGCCGGGTGGTTATAGTTTCTTTTCATATACACGGTAAGTTTTATAGGCTTTACCCCCCAGGGTTTCGATCATGCGTTTTACCGGCTCGTTATCTTCCAGTATCCAGGACATTTCCACCTGTTTGATCGGGGATTTATAGAGGTCCGATTCAAGAGCATAGATAAGACGAAACGGTAATATTTTTCCCAGAAAATCATCCGCAAACTTCTTGCGCACACCCATTAGCAAAACCCGTGCACTGGATGGGCGTTTCACTTTTAACCGCCAGATCAGCTTGAGCCAGCCAAAGGGCAGTAATTTGCCGTTCAGATCACCAATAACCGCATTAACATCAGGAAGGCAGACGATGAAGGCCGCTGGTTCCCCGTCAATATCAGCAAACCAGGCCAGTTCCTTGCGGATCAGCGGGCGCAACTCCTTGGCCATGTGATCCACTTCTTTTTCAGTCATCGGCACAAAATTCCAGTTATTGTGCCAGGCCTCGTTAAAGATGCTGACAATGTGTTTGATGTCCCGGTCATAGTTTTTCATGTCAAACATGCGCATGTTGACATGTGCACTGCGCCGTTCGGCCATGCGCCGCCATTTTTCCGGAAAAAGATGATCAGTGCCACGAATATAGGCGAACAGGTCCTTGGCTTTGGTGTAGCCTGCCTTTTCGATGTGCGTGCCCATATAGGCCGGATCATGGGCCATAAGCATCATTGGCGGCGTGTCAAAACCATCAATAAGCAGACCGACTTCCTGATTAATTGAAAGATTATACGGCCCCTGAATGGTTTTCATGCCGCGCTCCGTCAGCCAGCCCTGTGCAGTCTGTAGAAGGGCGGCGGTAACGGCAGGCGCATCAATGGCGACTATCATGCCGAACTGGCCAGTGGTGCTGTCATTAGCTTCAAGGCAAAGCTGGTCGATCTGCGCGCTGATCCGCCCAACCGCCTTGCCGTTTTGCCGGGCAATCCAGTATTGTGCCTCTGCATGTTCAAAAAAGGGACTTTGCTTGCGACCCAAAATGCCCATTCGTTCCATATCCAGTGCGGGTATCCAGTTTGGATCTTTCCCGTAAATATGGTTGGGAAGCCTGATAAATTCTTTCAATTGTGCCTTATTGATTACCGGTTCAATGATGAGGTCCGTGGCCATATGAGTGATCCAGTTTCAAATTTATCAAGAACAGCGCAGGTTTAGTTTTCCAGCCGCAACAATACCCAACTGCCGCCCGTTGCAAAAAGGATGGTCGTTGCCCATGCCGCCGCAAAAGAAGGCACGATATGGGCTTGTCCAAGGGAAAGTAATATGCCGTCGAGTAGCAAAAAGCTGAACCCGGCGATGATGGAAAAGCCCAGATAGCGCGTCGTGGTGCCAGAGCGGCGCAAGCCCGCCGCCACAGGTGCTGCCAGCAACAGCATAATCAGGGGAACAAACAGGGTCAGATAGGCTTTTTGTATTTGCAGCTGGTAATAATCCCCACCGCGTGACCCGGCGGCATTGCCCCGGATCACTTTGCGTGAGCCGGACGTAGAGATGGTAACTTCTGGATTAGCCAGCTCCAGCACCGTAGAAGGCCTAAGCGCGGTATGCCAGCTCATGGCAGACATGGAAAAGGTGCTGGCACCACCATCATTACCAATATAGCGATCCACATTATTGAGCACCCAACTGCCATCGTCTTGCCATTGTGCATTTTTGGCGGCAATACGTTCTGAAACCTGCTGGTCTTTATCCAGCGAATAAATGGTAACGCCTTCCAGATCACGTCCGCCATTATAATGGGCCTTTATGCGGATTACGCTATAGGTAGTGCGCGCCCAGACTTCATCAGCGGTCTCTTCATGATCGACGGTTATGTCGGTTGCGTCCGGGTCTGTTTGTTCCCACCAGGACACGAATATTTTATCGGCCCTGGGCACGATCTGGTCGGCCAGGAAAAAATAGGCAATGCCAATAAAAAGTGTAAGCGGCACCAGCATGAATACCGCCCGGTATGGGGTTTGCCCGGACCCGCGCAGGGCAATCATTTCGCTATTTTGTGCCAGCGAATAAAACGTAAGCGCCGCCCCCAATAGCGTGGAAATCGGCACCAGATGCGACATGGTTACGGGCATGCGCAAGGTTATATATTTCAAAAAACCAAACACGCCTTCGCCGCGTTCAATAATCTCAGTCGAGGCACCTAATAGGTCGATCAGTTGCATCAGCGCTGTAAAAGCAAGCAGCACCCAAAACATTTTGATTGCCATTTGTCGGGAAAGATAGCGGGACAAAATCATGGGTTATGCGCCTGTCGCGAAGGGCGGAAGCGTTCGGGGACAAGGCGCTTGATACGCCGCGCCACAAAGTCGAAGAACTTGAATACATGGCGCAATGGCATACCCTGTCCCTGGCCTTTGGTGAAAAAGAACAGCCAGGAGCAAAAAACGCCAAATGCCGCCCCCAGGCTCCAGATTGCTGGCCCAGGGTTTATAATTTGCAGATCCCCAAAGCCTTCAAGCAACTGGATAGACTGGTGATAGGCAATGATAATAACCCCGGTCAGAGCGATGCTTTCCCATCGTGGGGTTCGCTTGGCCGAAAGCCCCATGGGCACTGCCAACAGGGGAAGAAAGATCAGGGACAAACCACGCACCAGCCGGGCATGAAATTCAGAGAGCATGCGGGCGCGCCGATCCGCTGGTCCTGGCAATTTGGCCTCATTCCACAATTCATCCATGGTCATTTCCCGTTCGCTAAGGCCACGGGGGCGAAATATCGGCGCATCGGCTGAAAAGTTCCGGCTGATATCCAATGATCCAAATTCAAGCGCAGTGGTGCCGCCATCTTCACTGGTGGGCATGGTAATGCCGTTTTTTAAGCGCAGCACCAGCTTGCTGGCGTCCTTGTCCACGATCAATTCACCGGTTTTGGCGGTTATGGCCGTTTCAACCGTTTTTTCGCCGTTTTCATCGGGGGTGACCTGAAACACAAACACGTTTTGCAACTTGCGCCCTTCGGGTCCAACCTCCAGCGCGCTAAGGCGCATACCGTTGCCGGTATCAATAAATGTGCCGGGGATTACCTGTGCATCCCAGGGGGAGTTGATCAGCGCGTGTTTAATGGCGCTAAAAGCATAACGGCTATAAGGTTGGACATAGCCAAAAAGAGCAACACTAACCAGTGCCAGCACCACACCAACACCGATAAAGGGCACGGCGATACGCTGGATAGAAAGGCCACTGCCTTCCAGGGCATCCATTTCATTTTCTTCGCACATGCGCAAAATGACCATGAGCATGGAAAAACAAAAGGCCGCCGGCAGCGCCAGTCCAAGATAGTGCGGCACCAGATTAGCCGCCATGGCGAACACCATGCCAGCACCACCGCCACGTTCAGCCAACAGCTCAAACAGGCGCACCAGCCGTTCCAGCAAAAGGGCCGCCATGACCACAGCCAGAGAGACCATGAGAGGCTTGGCCAACAGGCGCAACATATAGGTGTCCAGCAGCAGCCAGTGACCCTGGTCAGGTTTCATGGCGGAACGTCTGGCGGAAATAAGGTCGGATTGGCTATTCACTGGCACTGCTCAATTTGACGACCGGAAAAATGCTCAATTTTATGAACGGATTCACACCCTATGAATTGGGGTGGCTGTTGGCAAGGTCCGCAAAGGTTAGGCACTGCGCAAAAGTGCCTTGGCGATGCAATTTGGCGGGATATCTTGCCCGGCATATTGATGCACATTGAGCGAAATTTTCCATTCGCCTTTTTCGCGCTGCACCTCATATTCATGCCAGCAACCGACCGGATAACCTTTATCCGGCGCAACGGAAAGCGAGGCCACGCCCATGACCGACACCGGACCGGTGGGGCCAGGCAGGGCATGGATACTGGAACGGTGGGTATGGCCATGCAGGATCAGTTCCGCACCAAGCTCGGCGATAATCCTGGCAAATTCCTGATGATCTTCCAGTCCCTTTTTCTGCTTTTGTGGCCCGGCGGGCGGATGGTGCAAGGTAATGATCCGGCACAGACCATCCTTTCGTCCCTGTTGCAAGATTTCAAACAAGGCCAGGCGTTGTTGTTCACCAAGGCGTCCGCTACACCAGCCAAGAGGCGTTTCGATTGCTGTGGAAAGTCCGATAATCAGCACCTTGCCTCTGCGTTTGACAAAGGGAAAGGCTAAAGAGCCGCCCTGATCATCGCCTTGCATATAGGGGGTGTATTGTGCCAGCCCCTTTCTGGTTCTGGAGTTGTCCAGTAATAAATCATGATTACCCGGAATAGCGCTTACCGTTTCGGGACTGCCCAGGCTTTGCAACCATTTCGTGGCGCGGGAATACTCGCCGGGTAGTGAAAGATTGATCAGATCGCCGGTGACAATGATATGGTCCGGCGCACTTTTCAGGCAATCGCCAACCAATGTGTCGCTTACGGTTTTAAGATGAATAAAGCGGCGGTTGCCAAACCAGGAAAGAGCGGAAAAAAATCGCTTGTTGAGAAAATCAACAGGGTTGGTGCCATCAGAAATAAACGTGGGTAAGTGGATGTCCGACAGGTGCGCAAAGCGAAATGATTGTGTCATAATGGGGGAATGGGATCCTTCGTAACTGGTGACGAACATTGCCACAGACAGGTTATGAAATTATGTGGTTCTCGTAATCCATTAGGGCAAAAGAGTAAATTGTGAAGTCTATCCTGTCACCATCCATCCGTATTGGTGTTGTGCAAAACCCTTTCAGCACCATGAACCGCAAACGCTATGGGGTGGAACACGCGGCGGCAGAAGATACAAATATTGTCGTCGAACAGGCACAGGAAACCACTGATATTGCTCAAATATTGCAAAGTTTTCGCAAAAATAATGTCGGTATCGTGGTGATTGATGGTGGCGATGGCACAGTGCGGGAGGTGCTTAGCCAGTGCCCTAATGTATTTGGCAGTGACTTGCCATTTTTTTGCATTCTGCCCTCTGGGAAGACTAATGTTTGCGCCCATGATATCGGCACGGCCAAATACAAACGTGAGGCCTTTAATCGCCTGCTTGCTGTGCGAAAAAACGGGATTACGCAAGATCATATCCGCCGCCGGGCGGTATTGGGCATACGTTGGGAGGACGGGTTTTATCCGCCAGTGCAGGGTATGTTGATCGGCTTTGGCGGGTTTCGTGAAGCCACCAATTTGGCGCAAAGCCATGTTCACTCCAAAGGCTTCAACCATAATTTGGCGGTGGTCGTGACCATATTCAGCTTTTTCTATGACGCCGTGTTTGGCAGTGATAATTCAAGCGTTCGGGCGGGGGACGAAATGGCGGTCCGGTTTGATGATGATGAGGTTAAGGTTAACCAGCGTTTTGGCTTGATCCTGACTACGCTGAAATCCTTTGTGCTGGGGGTCTGGCCATTTTGGGGAGAAGCATCGCGTAAGATTAAATGGCTGGATGTTGATGCGCCGCCGCCGCATTTATTGCGCGCGGCCATTGCGGTATTAACCAGGCGCCCCAAACCCTGGCTGCAAAAGGCCGGTTATCGTAGCGGCAGCGCTAATTCGATTTTCATTGAAACGCACAAACCTTTTATTATTGATGGCGAAACCTTCGAGCCCGGACCAAATGGGCGCTTGCGGATCGACAGCAAATTGCACGTAGACTTTATCTCACCATGAGCACTCATCAAGATCGTCTCGATATCTTCATCCAGGCTGAGCTTGGCCAGCCGGTTATGGAGGAGGCCAGTTTTGTGGCCAAACGTCTTGCCGATGAATTGGGCGAGCAGGCACTGGCGGTTTTGTTTTATGGATCATGTCTGCGAACAGGCGATGGCGCCGGTTTGATGGATTTTTATGTGCTGACCAAAGATGCCAGGGGCTATGGCGGCAACGCCGTCTCACGCTTTACCCATTGGCTGGTTCCACCGCTGGTGCGTTATTATAAATGTGACCTTGATGGCAAGATAGTTCATGCCAAGGTGGCGGTCATGACGCTTTCCTGCTTTGAGAAACTGGCCAAACCAGGAGCGCTTGATATTTCCATCTGGGCGCGGTTTGCGCAGCCTGCGGCATTAATTTATACTCAAAATGAGCAAATAAAAACACGCCTCCATCATGCCATACGCCAGGCCATGGTGACGGCCATTGGCTGGGCGGTATGTTTTGGCCCAGACGAAGGCACAGCAGGGGATTACTGGCGGGCCCTGTTTCGAAAAACCTATGCCGCTGAATTGCGTATTGAAGGTATATGTCGCGCCGATCTGATTGTTGATCTGGCGGAAAAACGCTATATTGATTTATGGCTGCCTGCTTTGGAGGCCGCCGGTTTTGTCTCGATAACAAGGGGGGCAGATAAGTTTACGGTGCACATGCCTGCCAAAAGGCGCCGTGCCATGAAAAGAAAATGGATTTTGTGTGTTCTGGCCAGCAAGAGTGCCAATTTGTTGCGTATTCTCAAAGGTGCGGTGACTTTTGAAGGGCGGGCAGATTATGTGATCTGGAAGTTGGAGCGGCAGTTTGGGGTCAAGCTGGAGCTTACACCCTGGCAGCGGGCTCATCCGCTTCTGGCTGCGCCGTGTCTGTTGCTTCAGTTGAGGCGGAAGAAGGCGATGGCGAAGCGCCATTAAGGGCTGCGCCATTGGCCTTATTGCTGTTGGACAGGGTGGTTAACCCCAGTTCCAGGCCAATTTTGGTGCAGACCTCAACCGCCAGGGCAATTTGTTCTGGCGTGTGAGCGGCACTGATGGACGAGCGCAGCAGGTACCAGCCAAACGGGGTCGCCGGAGGTAAGGCAAGGTTGGTATACACCCCGGCTTCAAGCAGACCATTCCACAACGTTATGGCCTTTTCTGCATCTTTTAGGCGAATGGCAACAATCGGGCTTAACGTGGGGCCAAGCTCAAAGCCCGCAGCCTGCAAACCGTTATAAAGCTGGGCGGCATTTTCCCACAATTTTTTACGTAGCGCAGAGGCCCCGGCAATGCGCGACAAGGTTTTGCGCGCTGATGCCACAACGGATGGCGGTGGGCTGGCCGTAAACATATAGGGACGGCTGACAAAGCGGATAATGTCCATGCCTGGCAGGTCAGACACTAAAAATCCACCCACAGTGCCAATGCTTTTGGAAAATGTGCCGGTTACAAAATCAATGTCGCTTTCTGCGCCTTCATGCTCACAAAGGCCGCGGCCTTTTTCCCCCATTACACCCAGCGAATGGGCTTCGTCGATCAGCAGGTAGGCACCGTATTTTTTCTTGACCTCGATGAATTCCTTTAACGGGGCCATATCGCCCAGCATGGAATAAATGCTTTCAATAACTACCAGCTTGTTGCCCGGCTTGTCTTTCAGACGTTCCAGTTTGCGGGCAAGGTTTTGTGGATCATTGTGGCGAAACCGTATTACCTGCGCATCGCTCAGGCGGCAGGCGTCATAAATGCTGGCGTGGCTGTCTGCATCGATCAGCAGATAATCATCCCGCCCCGCCAGGGCAGAGATTGCCCCCAGATTGGCCTGATAACCGGTGGAGAATAAAATCGCCGAGCGCATGCCGTAAAAGTCGGCCAGTTCCTGCTCCAGCGCTTCGTGGCCATTATAACTGCCGTTGGCAATGCGTGATCCTGTGGTGCCGGTGCCTTCAGTTTTCAAAGCGGTTATGGCGGCATCCACTGCCTCTTCATCAAAGGTCATGCCCAGATAGTTATTGGTGCCCATCAAGATGGTGCGCTTGCCATCGAGCATGGCTTCGGTAGGGGAAATGATTTCGTCAAACCGGATTTCTGCAGGGCTTTTCCCGGCAGCGGTCAGGGCTGCATGTTGTTCCTGCAAGGAGGCGAATTTATCAAAAATACTGCTCATATCAGGCGGCTTCCTTTTGCAGGATGGCTATGGCTTGCGCCAGATCAGAGATGGTTTGCACTTCAGCGATGCGTTCCATGGGGATGGAAATATCAAAGCTGTCCTCAAGATCAAAAATGAAATCCATGATGGCCAGCGAGTCCAGACCCAGGTCGCGGGTGATATTGGTTTGCGGCCCAATCTTTGTGCTATCGCTGGTGCGAGAGCGTAACTGGTTTTGAATTTCCAGCATTATGGCTTTAATGCCATCGTCGTTTTGTGTTGATAGTGATGAATTCATACCAAACTACTCTGCCCAAACTGTTCTGCTCAAACGGCTTGAATTCGCAGAATCACCCTCGCTTTTATGTGGCGGCAATTCGTAAAGGTATGCCCAGAGCGCCCCAGCCACCGAATTGCTTTTCCCCTAAAGGTAAATCCAGAAATGTCAAATCCCATATGCGGTTAAGCTATTATGGAAGAAACCCTGTGTAAAAGTCTAGTCATTAAAGGTTTCAGTTTTTTACAAGGTGCAGGTCGTAATATGGGCGAATCATCATTCACTTGCCGCTATAATGCCTTTATTGAGAATGTAGAGGCCGTGTTTTTGCCTCTTTTAGCCATTTGAATGAGTTTGGACACCGGGGTTAAACCCGCATAAAAGAACGAGAAGCAGACGGAATGAATCATTTGCGTTGGAGTAGCCTAAACATGACGGGTATTGGCAGGTTTTTTCTCAGCCTTGTAGTAATGATTAAAATCTTTGGTGCGATGCCAGTGATGGCTGGTTCTACGCTTCCGGCACCACTGGAAACGGCACTTGCCGATGCGGAGGTGCGTAATGCCAAATCCGAGGGCGTGCGGTTTTATTTCCAACGCAAAATCGTACGCTTTGGTGAAGTCTATCTGATCAAGTCCTATAATCCGGCAGGCCCGGAAGGCCAGCAATGGGCTATCGAGTTTCCCTCGAAGGTAAAAGATACCTCCGCCTATAACAAGCAGGTCCGAAAACATGCCAGAAAGAAAGATGGTGCCGATCTGAAACTGATTTTTCCGTCCATGCGCAAGCGCCTGTCCAAAGGTGTTACCCAGCTTAGTGAAGATGACAATGAAATTGTCTATCGCTTTGAAATCGCAGATGAGTATTATGTGAGTGGCGAAGGTAAAGGCGCGGATATTGCCACCTATATGACCGGCAAAATTGCCGTTGGAAAAATGGATGGCCGGGTGCATTGGGTGCATTATGTGGCCAATAGGCCATTTCGCCCGATCGCCATCGCCAAAATCAGGCAGTTTGATATTTATCAGGAGTTTGCCCCCGCCTGGTATGATGGCCCGATGGTCAAGGTGCTGGAAAGAAACAAGGTTGCCGGCACCGCGATCATCCGCAAAATCAAGTTTGATGATGTAGTGACGAATTACGATTTTAGGCCTATTCAGGAATAGGTCCTGCCCCTAACGTGTCCAGGCTTTTCCGCTAAAAATTATCAGTGATTCTTCCCGCCGGTCCCAAGAGGCCAGGCTAAGATTGGCGCGCTCTGCAGTGCTAATGGCGCTGGCGGAGGGCGCAGAAAGGGTCAGCATGGCATGGATGCCGGTCAGTGCGCATTTTTGTGCCAGTTCATAGGTGCAACGACTGGAAAGCAACGCAAATCCACTCCCAAAATTAATCCCTTGCCTGGCACAGGCACCAATCAGCTTATCAAGGGCGTTGTGGCGGCCAATATCTTCGCGCACCAAAATGATTTTGCCATTTTGATCAACCCAGGCAGCGCCGTGGACGCTTTTATTGATTTGCCGCAAGGGCTGCGCTGTTGCCAGATTGCGCGCTGCCTTACCTGCCATTTCGTATGCAATGCGCAAAGGGCTATCGGCAAGTCGGGGCAGGGGCCGTATGGCATCATCCAGACGGTCAACCCCGCAAAGCCCGCACCCGGCCCGGCCAAAATGGGCTCGATGGTGGCCATGCAGGGCCAGACGTTCGCTACGCTTTGCCGGGATGGTCATATGCAGCTCAATGCCATTTTCCAGATCCAGCATTTGCATATCCAGTAATTCATCAGCAGCATTGATCACCCCCTCACTCAGGGCAAAGCCAAGGGAAAAATCGGATAAATTTTCCGGCGTTGCCATCATCACCGCATGAGGGGTTTTGTTATAGACCATGCCAATGGGCACTTCTGTTGGCGCGCACCAGTTGATTTCAAGGTTCACTTTTGGGCCAATTTTTCGGGCCATGACCTGCCGGTTTGCGCCTTTAGCCTTCAAAACCGTTATTCCGCTGCATCAATGATGGCCGGTTCCGGCAAATGATTATGCTCTTCCTGCCAGCTGGAGAGATGATTGGCGGGATTTACCTGCACGGCGGTAACTTTATATTCGGGGCAGGAGGTAGCCCAGTCGGCCAGTTCGGTAGTGACGATATTGGCCCCGGATTCGGGATGGTGAAAGGTGGTATAGACCACGCCCGGCTGCACCCGTGTTGAAACGCGCGCCCGCAGGCTGGTTTCGCCCTTGCGAGAACGGATGGCTACCAGGTCGCCGGTCTGGATACCGCGCATTTGTGCATCCGAGGGATGAATTTCCAGTTCGTCGCGCTCTGCCCAGCGCGAGTTCTCTGTGCGCCGGGTCTGTTGCCCGACATTATACTGGCTAAGCAGCCTGCCCGTGGTCAAAAGGAGTGGAAACTTGCGATTGGCGCGTTCTTCGGTCGGGGTAAATTCTGTGAGCACAAACAGCCCAAGTCCGCGAACAAATTGTTTTTCGTGCATGATCGGGGTGCCATCGGGTGCATCTTTGGTGCATGGCCATTGCACTGAACCTTTTTCATCCAGCATGGCAAAGCTAACGGCGCTCATGGTCGGGGAAAGCCGGGCAATTTCATCCATAATCTGTGAGGAGGTTTCATAATTCATGGGATAGCCCATAGCGGCGCTAAGGCCTGCGGTCACTTCCCACTCGGCCATGCCGATGGGTGAAGTCATGGCCGGGCGCACCCGGTTAATCCGCCGTTCAGCATTGATAAAGGTGCCGTCTTTTTCCAAAAATGACGTGCCGGGCAGGAATACATGGGCAAAGCGTGTCGTCTCGTTCAGGAATAAATCCTGCACTATGATGCACTCCATGGCGCGCAAAGCGGCCTCTACGTGCTGGGTGTTGGGATCACTTTGGGCAATGTCTTCACCCTGCACATAAAGTCCCTTGAATGTTCCGGCGCAGGCATCATCCAGCATGTTGGGAATGCGCAGGCCAGGGTTTCCATCCAGCTTCACGCCCCACTCATTCTCAAATGTGGTGCGGGTCAGATCATCACTAACCGGGCGATAACCGGCAAACTCGTGCGGGAAAGAACCCATATCGCATGATCCCTGCACATTGTTTTGTCCGCGCATGGGGTTCACGCCTACGCCTGGCCGCCCGATATTACCGGTGGCCATAGCCAGGTTGGCCATACCCATGACCATGGTCGAGCCCTGACTATGCTCGGTCACGCCAAGGCCATAATAAATGGCGCTGTTGCCCCTCGTCGCAAACAATCTTGCCGCCTCACGAATAAGGTTGGCTGATACACCGGCAATATCGGCAACGGCTTCTGGCGAATTTTCCGGCAAAGCGGCGAAGGCGCGCCATGCCGAAAACGATTCCCCGTCGCATCGCGCCGCGACAAACTCTTCATCCACCAGATTTTCGGTAACGATCACATGGGCAAAAGCATTGATCATCGCCACATTGGTGCCGGGCTTTAAGGGCAAATGATAATCGGCGCGGATGTGGGGCGCACGGACCAGTTCAATTTTACGCGGGTCCAGCACGATCAGTTTGGCCCCCTCGCGCAGGCGTTTTTTCATCGCCGAGCCAAAAACAGGATGGGCTTCGGTGGGATTGGAGCCGATCACCATGATCACATCGGCCTCGCGCACACTATCAAAATTTTGTGTGCCGGCGCTTTCACCAAAGGTTTGTTTCAGGCCATAGCCGGTTGGCGAGTGGCAAACCCGTGCACAAGTATCCACATTATTGCTGCCAAAGGCGGCGCGGATCATTTTTTGTACCAGCCACACTTCTTCATTGGTGCAGCGCGAGGAGGTGATGCCGCCAATGGCCCCGGCACCATGTTTTTCTTTTATGGCATCCAGACGATTGGCGGCAAAGCTAAAGGCTTCCTCCCAACTAACGATACGCCAGTCGTCATCGATGGAATCGCGAATCATGGGTTTTGTCTGACGGTCCGGGTGTGTGGCATAGCCCCAGGCGAAACGTCCCTTGACGCAGGAATGACCATGGTTGGCCTTGCCATCCTCGTCAGGCACCATGCGCACGATGGTTTCGCCTTTTACTTCTGCGCGAAAAGAGCACCCAACACCGCAGTATGCACAGGTGGTTTTTACAACCCGGTCGGGAACGCCAAGTTCAATAACCGTTTTTTCCATCAAGGTCGCAGTGGGGCAGGCCTGCACACAGGCCCCGCAAGACACACACTCGCTATCGAAAAAATTGGTGCCACCGGCGCTGATTTTGGCATCAAAGCCGCGCCCCGAAATGTTTAGCGCCATGGTGCCCTGCACTTCGTCACAGGCGCGCACGCATCGGGCGCAGACAATACATTTGGCCGGATCGAAGGTGAAATACGGGTTGCTTTCGTCCTTTTGTGTTTCCAGATGATTTGCCCCATCCAGACCATAGCGCACATCGCGAAGCCCTACGCGCCCGGCCATGTCCTGTAATTCGCAATCCCCGTTTGCCGAACAGGTCAGGCAGTCCAGCGGATGGTCCGAGATATAAAGCTCCATCACCCCTTTGCGGATGCGGTTCAGGCGCGCCGTTTCGGTATGCACCACCATGCCTTGCGCCACAGGTGTAGTGCAGGATGAGGGAGTGCCTTTACGCCCATCAATCTCCACCAGACATAAACGGCACGAGCCCAGCGCATTTAAGCTCTGGGTAGCACACAGGCTGGGCACGTCAGAACCTGCCAGACGGGCGGCACGCATGATGGAAGTGCCTTCTGGAACGCTAATCTCAATCCCGTCAATGCTCAGGGAAACTTTCGTTTTGCCTGGTGCTGGCGGGGTGCCGTAATCTATTGGTTTTAGCGATCCCATAACACTCTCCTATTCGGCGGCCAGCCGCTGACGGACGTTAAAATCATGGGGGAAGTGGCGGATTGCCGATTGCACCGGGATAGGCGTCATCGACCCCATGGCGCAGGCAGAGCCATCTACCATCACTTCGCATAGATCATGGACCAGCCCAAGGTCTGGTGTTTCAGCGGCCAGTAATTCCGCTCCGCGAACCGCACCTATCCTGCAAGGTGTGCATTTGCCGCAGCTTTCATGAGCGCAAAAGGCAAAGGCAAAATGCGCCTGTTTACGCATATCCGCATTTTCATTGAAAACCACAATGCCGCCATGACCAATGCCTGCACCGATGGCGCCAAAGGCCTCATAGTCCAGCGGTGTATCAAACCGTTCCGGTGGCAGATAAGCTCCCAGCGGGCCGCCGATTTGCACCGCCTTGATGGGCAGACCAGAGCGTGTGCCGCCGCCAAATTCATAAAGTATATCCCGCAAAGTCTGGCCAAAGGGCACTTCGACCAAGCCACCAAACTTTACATCTCCGGCCAGTTGAAAACACATGGTGCCGGTGGAGCGTCCGGTACCCAGCGCTTGGTGCCAGGCGCCGCCACGGGTTAAAATGTCAGGCACCGCGCACAAGGTGATGACATTTTGGATGAGGGTAGGTTGACCATAAAGCCCTTCTAGTGCCGGGAGAGGTGGTTTGGAACGCACAATACCGGCCCGTCCTTCAAGGCTTTCCAAAAGCGCGGTTTCTTCGCCGCAGACATAAGACCCGCCGCCAACAAAAACTGACAAGTTAAAGGATTTACCGCTACCCTGTATATCATTGCCCAACCAGTTTGCGGCTTTGGCGATGGCAATCGCTTTATCCAGCATGGTCTTGGCCCATGGGTATTCAGAGCGCAGATAAATCACCCCGGCATTCGCCCCAGTGGCAAGGCCCGCAATCACCATGCCTTCGATCAGGCGATAGGGATCGCCTTCCATAATCAAGCGATCAGCAAACGTGCCCGAATCGCCTTCATCGGCATTGCAGACAATGTATTTTTGTGCGGCTTTAGCGCCCAAAACCGTGCGCCATTTAATCGCTGCCGGAAAGGCTGCGCCACCACGGCCACGCAAACCAGAGATTTCAACTTCGTCTATGATTTTGTCCGGTGTGACTTTCAGTGCTGCGTGCAGGCCTGAAAACCCGCCATGGGCTTTATAGGCAGCAAGGTCACAGGGATCGTAAAGCCCGCAGGTTTTGAAAATAAAACGTTGCTGGTTTTTCAGATAGGTAATGTCTTGGGCAAGGCCCAGAAACTTTTCATGCTTGCCGCCGTTCAAAAAGTCTGCCTCAAATAGCCCGTCCACATCTGTTTGGCCAATATTGCCATAGGCCATGCGCCCGGATTTGGTTTCCACCTCGATCAATGGCTCGGCCCAACACAGGCCCCGCGAACCATTGCGGACAATCTCAATTTCAAGCCCGCGCGTTTTGGCTATACTGGCAATGCTTGCAGCAACTTCATCAGCCCCCAACGCAATGGCCAGCGTATCGGCGGGGATATAGATGCAGGTGCTCATATCTGTAACGCCGCCAGCTTTGCATCCAGCTTGTTCTCATCCAGCTCAGCCAATGGCTTGCCATCAACCTGGGCAGCGGGCCCATTGGCGCACAGGCCAAGACAATATACCGCTTCAAGGGTCAGTTTGCCGTCTTTTGAAGTTTCGCCCAGTTTCAATCCGGTGGCGGCACAAACCAGTTCAGTAAGTTCACGGGCACCAACCGCCTGACAGCTTTCGGCCTGGCACAGGCGCACCACATGATTGCCTGGCGGTGTGTCGCGAAAATCATCATAATAGGAAATCACCCCCAGCACTTCGGCGCGGCTGCGCGAAAATATCTGCATTAAAGGCGGTATGGCGGCCGGGTCGATATAACCAAAAGTATCCGTCAGAGCGCGAAGCGCACTGGTAAGGGCACCGCCCCTTGCCTGGGTTTCCTCAATTAACGCCCGACTTTTCGTTTCATTCCAGCGGGTCATCAGGCAAGTCTATCGCATTTTCAGGTAAGGGAAACCCCGATATGCGCGCAGATCACGGTAAATTTGATCTGGATCAATTGCCGTGCACTGCTTTCAGGGTTACATTGGTGCATCGTATCCGAAGCCATTGTGCCTACACCCGACAGGGCAGGGGATTATGGCCGCAGCGAATGTCTCGCCGCCGGGTCTGTGTGGAAACGCGCTGGCCTCCCGTGCTTGGAAAGGATGACGCGATGTTACAGGACGCCTTTGGCCGTTCGTTTGAGTATTTGCGCCTCTCGGTTACTGAGGTTTGCAATTTTTCATGCAGCTATTGTCTGCCGGACGGGTATCGCAAAAAACCGGGGCCGGGATTTTTACGGCTTGATGAGATAGCCCGTCTGGCCAGCGCTTTTGCAGACCTTGGCACTTGGAAAATTCGCATTACCGGTGGTGAGCCAAGTGTGCGCAAGGACTTTACACAAATTATTGAAACCCTGGCGACCGTTTCGGGTGTTCGCCGTCTGGCGACCACCACCAATGGCTACCGGCTGAAGGATAACGCCAGCCAATGGCGCAAAGCGGGCCTGCAGGCGATCAATGTCTCTGTGGACAGCTTTCGTGCCGATATATTCCATAAAGTCACCGGCCATGATCGGTTGGAGGAGGTCAAAGACGGCATAGAGGCCTGCCTCGATACAGGCTATGAGGCGGTCAAGGTCAATGCTGTATTGCTCAAGGGTATCAATGATCAGGATCTGGCCCTGTTTCTGGATTATGTAAAAAACCGGCCGGTCAGTGTCCGCTTTATTGAACTGATGCGCACCGGTGACAATGCGGATTATTTCAAACGCTATCATGTGTCGGCCAGTGTGGTTTCAAAAGCATTGGTGCAAAGGGGATGGGTGCGTAAGACCCGCGAAGTGGGCGCAGGGCCGGCACTGGAGTATGTGCACGGGGATTATGCGGGAGCGATCGGCCTGATCGCACCTTATTCCAAAGATTTTTGTAAATCCTGCAACCGGTTACGGGTTTCTGCATTGGGCAAACTGCATTTGTGCCTGTTCACTGAAATGGGCATGGATTTGCGCTCCTTTTTGCAATCCGATGACCAACAGGATGAGCTGAAAGCCTTTTTAGGTAAATCCCTGCAATCCAAAGCCGTCAGCCATTTTCTGGATGATGGGATTACCGGCGGCAATCACCGCTTTGCCGACATTGGGGGCTGATATGCCTGTATTTTTATTCGTCATTCCGGCGCAGGCCGGAATCCAGTCCAGACTTACTATGGATTGCGGCCTTCGCCACAATGACGCTTCTATTTCAAGGGTCGTATGATGAGTGAAGCCCTTCCCGCCGCTTTTCATATGGCCGATGTCGGTGGTAAAAGCCCCAGCTTTCGTCGGGCTTTGGCCATGGGCCGTATCCATGTGGGTGCGACTGCCTTTGCGCATATCAAAAACGGCACTTTGCCGAAGGGCGATGTGCTGAAAATCGCGGAAATTGCAGGGATTACCGGCGCCAAGGCCACGGCAAACCTTATTCCGCTCTGTCATCCCCTGCCACTGGACCATGTGGCGGTCTATATCGATCTGGAACCAAAGAACGCTTCGGTAGCGGTCTATTGCATTGCCGCCGCCTATGCCAAAACCGGGGTCGAGATGGAGGCGCTGGCCGGGGTAAATGGGGCGCTATTGACGCTTTACGATTTAACCAAGCCGGTGGAGCCTGCCCTGACCATTAGCGATGTGCGCCTGTTGGTTAAGGAAGGCGGTAAAAAAGGTCGTTGGGTCTGCCCCGAAGGGGTGCCGGAACGGGTGGCGGGCCTATTGCCAGAAACCTGCGACCGCCCGCTGGAGGGGGTGAAGGCAGCGGTGGTTACGCTGTCGGATCGGGCATCAACGGGCGAATATGAGGATCAATCAGGGCCAAAACTGTGCGCTGCACTGAAATTTCTGGGCGCGGCCATTCTTGCTGCCGAAATACTGCCCGATGATGAAGACGCCATTGCCGCGCGGCTAACCGCTTTGGCAGATGGCGGCGATGTGGACCTGATTATGACGACCGGTGGCACTGGCCTGACGCCGCGTGATGTGGCCCCCGAAGCCATAGTGCGCATTTGCAACAAAACCGCCCCCGGCATTGGCGAGGCTTTGCGCGCTGCCGGGGCACGGCATTTACCGACCGCCTGGTTATCGCGTTCCATTGCCGCCGTTCGGGCCAAAACCCTGATTGTGGCCCTGCCCGGCTCGCCCAAAGCCATT
>JAJFFP010000025.1 GCA_021776595.1 Robiginitomaculum sp.
AGCAGATAACTGCCAATGGCACCTTTTCTGATTTCAACAAATTTTGCCCGGCGCCGGGAGACCCGGATTTTACTGTTATCGGTTTGCAACCAGTTTTGCCCGTTTTTTAGCTTGAAACGCAGGCGTCCATTGGGCCGGGTCTGCATTTCGCGCAAATCAAAGCGGATTTTTACGATATCGCCCTTTTTATCTTTTTTAACAACCCGGCCAGTATTGGCCACTGGTGATGTTGAATCATTATCACGTAGCGCATGTTTTTCGATGCCGGCAAGACTGGGCAGCTTTAACTTGGGCAGGCTGGGCAGATTAAAGCCGAAGGCATCGCGTTCCAGATTTTCAATTTGAACATCGGTAACAATGCTGATTTTGCTGCCCTTCGACAAAAGCTGAATATTGTCCATCGCCGTATCATAACAGGATGCTTTTTGCGCAATGTCTTCTATAGACCGACATTTAAGCAATTGTGAAAAATACGCGTCCCCGCCGGCGTTATGGCCTTCTTCCTGTGCCCAAATGGGTGGAGCAAAGCTCAAAAAACCTGCGACCGCAATCGCAATGGTAGAGGTTGTGGCCATCGAATTCATTATGCGCTCCGGATTGAAATTTCAGCTTGATTTTCTAGTTCTTATTCTAATCCCTTCCCCGGTTATGTCGATTGCCCAAGTGGAAAATGTTAGTCTTTTTTCTCTCTTTCAGATTGAAATCAGATGAGCGTAATATCCGGAAAAATCGAATATTATGAGGCGCTTCGTACCACCCACACTCTTTATCCTTCCGGTCACCATGTTGGCGTTACGTGGCTGTGGCAATGATAAGGCGACACCACAAGCCCGGTTAATCCTGCACCGGAGAAACCAGACGGAACCAATGACCCTGGATCCTCATCAGGTTAGCGGTAGCCGGGAAAACAACATTACCGGTTGGGTTGATAATCTGGTGGATGTGCATCGCTCGCGTTATCTGTGCAAACCATGACCCCGCTGAGCCGGTAATATGTCGTCTAAACTGGACATCTGGACTTGTTTTGTTAACCTCTTGCGTCGAGATTGTCGCCTATTGGATTTACGGGAGGACAACCATGACTGGTTTCTCAAAGATTACCCTGGGTTTACTGGCTGTCGGCGCCTTGGCGTTGAGCGGTTGTGGTGGTGGAAAAGCCCCCGAAGATACTGCTCTGGTTTTACATCGCGGCAATGCGGCGGAGCCGCTTACCCTGGACCCGCAACAGGCCAGCGGCACCTGGGAAAACAACATTATCGGCGATATGTTTATTGGCCTTTTTACGGAAAATGCCGCTGGTGAGCCGATCCCTGGCATGGCCAGTGACTGGGATGTTTCCGAAGACGGGAAAACCTGGACATTTACCCTGCGTGAGGCCAACTGGTCCGATGGGGTGCCGGTAACGGCCAATGACTTCGTGTTTTCATTTCGCCGTATTCTTAACCCTGAAACGCTTGCTCAATACGCATCTTTGCTGTTTGCCTTCAAAAATGCCGAAAAGGTCAATCGCGGCGAAATACCGCCCGAAGAGCTGGGGGTTCGGGCCATCGATGACCACACACTTGAGATTAAACTGGAATATCCCGCCCCCTATCTTCCCGGCCTGCTTGGCCATTATACGGCCATGCCGGTGCCTGCCCATGTGGTGAAGGAAAAAGGGCGCGAGTGGATCCGGCCAGAGAATATAGAGGTCAATGGCCCGTATAAGCTGGTGGAATGGCACACCAATGATTATGTGCATTCGGTCAAAAACCCGCAATTTTTTGATGCGCAGAATGTCTGCCTGAACGAGGTTTATTATTACCCCACGGTTGATAATAACAGTGCAGAGCGCCAGGTGCGCGAAGGTCGGCTGGATTTGAATACGGACTTTCCGGGTCAAAAGCTGGAGTTTTTGAACAAGCAGCTTCCCGGTTATGTGCGGGTTCACCCCTATCTTGGCACCACCTATTTTTCATTTTATACGCCAAAGCCCCCCTTTAACGATCCGCGTGTGCGCAATGCTTTGGGTATGGCACTGGACCGGGATTTTATGACCGCCGAAATTCTAAAATCCGGGCAAATTCCCGCCTATTCCCTGGTGCCGCCAGGTGTTGCCAATTACCCGATGGGGGCCAGTGTCAAGTGGGCCGGTTTAAGCCTTGAGGAGCGCCGCGCCAAAGCCAAAGCGTTGTTGATGGAAGCCGGTTATGGTCCGGACCATCCTTTATCGTTTGAATATGTTTATCGTAACACCCGTGATAATCCACGTATTGCGCCGGCGGTTCAATCCGACTGGAGCGAAATAGCGCCCTGGGTGAATGTCACGATTTCGGGTATAGAGACGCAAATACTCTATGCCAATTTGCGCTCTGGTGAATTTGAGGTCAGCGATGGTGCCTGGATTGCCGATTATAATGATGCGCAGAACTTTCTCTATCTGATGGAAACCCGCACCGGTCAGTTGAATTACAGCCGCTATTCAAACCCGGAATATGATGCACTGGTGGATCGTTCAAACCGGGAACTGGACACGCAAAAACGGGCGGTCATGATGCGCCAGGCCGAACAGATCATGCTGGATGATATGCCGGTCATTCCCATGTGGTATGAGGTAAACCGGGCGCTGGTTGACCCCAAAGTCACCGGCTGGGTTGATAATATTGTGGATATTCACCGCACCCGTTATTTGTGCAAGGAAGCCGCTGATCAATAACAAGATGGCTCACCCGCATTTAATCTGTGAATAGTTTGGGTTTGGTATCCGCTTTATGGCAGGGTAATTATGCCAGCCATAGTGCAGGGGGATGCCGTGCCGGACGAAATCTTAACTGAAGCTACTGCCAGTGCCGTAACCGATACCGTTATTGCGGCGGCCATGGTGGAAAGCCAGCCAGGACAAAAAGGGCCAAAACCTGAAAAGGCAGGCCTTTGCTCAAATTGCCATACGCGACTGCGCGGCCGCCATTGCCATCACTGTGGTCAGGTGGCTGATAACTATCACCGGCCGGTCTGGGCCCTGTTCTCGGAAATTCTGGAAGGGTATCTGGGGCTGGATGGTCGTATCTGGCGCACAATTCCGGCGCTTTTATTTCGGCCAGGGCAAGTCACGGCGCAATACCTGCACGGTGTGCGCCAGCCCTATATGAGTCCTTTTCGCCTGTTCCTGCTCTCCAGCCTGTTGTTTTTTCTCACCTTTGCCATTTTTTTCTCAAATTCTGATTTTGCCAATCTGCAAAACCTGGAAGCAGGCGCGGGGGATAAGGGTAAAGCCATTATCGATGCCTCAAAAGATTCATCGGCACAAACACGAGGTGAGTTAAGCCCTGATGATGCCAAAGATCTGGCGCAGGTGCAGGCCGGCGTTAAAACGCTGGAGCAACAAATCAAAAAAGCCAGTGCGCCTTCACGTTTTACTCTCAGGCAAAAGGTCATCTGCAATATCCGCGATGCTGTTTTGCCAGAAGACCCACCCAGCCCGCATTGTGTTGCTGTGCTGGCTGAACAGGAAAACCAGGACAAGGAAGAAGAGGATACAGACAGCGCCATCCAGGAAACAGATGATCAAATGTTGGTCATTCCGCTTGAGAAAAGCAGCGAAACGTCCGGTGGGCGCAATACGCAAATAACCCTTGATGGGAATGGATTGCAGAAGATGTTTTCTTTGCCGACCCGGCGATTTTTGGCGGGCAATGTGGAAACGGCGTTAAATGATCCGGGCCAATACCGGGCCACGCTTAGCCGCTGGGCGCCGCGACTGGGCTTCCTGCTGGCCCCGGTTTACGGATTGTTTCTGGCATTGCTGTTCTTTTGGCGCAAGGATTTGTTTCTTTATGATCATATGATTGTGGCCCTGCATTTTCATGCGTTTCTGTTTTTGTTTCTGACGCTGCTTTTCCCTATCGGGCGATGGATTGGCGTTGGTTATGCCATTTTAATTTTCGCGCTATGGAGTAATTATTATCTCTACCGCTTGATGCGCCGGGTCTACCGGGCCGGCCGCTTTGGCGCAGTGCTTAGGGTTTTTGTGTTGGACCTTGTCTATTTAATAGTCTTGAATCTGGCCTTTTTGGCACTGCTGCTGCTGGGCATCGTATTTGTATAATAGAACCTAAAAAGGGCGGGTCCAAGACCCGCCCTTTTTAGATACAGCGCCATGACAGCACTGATATTACATCTGGTCTAGAACTTTGTGGTTGCATTCACAAAGAAGGTGCGACCGAACAGATCGTAACCCGCAGAGGTCACTGCATTGTTCCGTTGATTGCCAAATCCACCATCGATAATCGGTGGGGCTTTATCCAGCAGATTGTTGACACCGAAGGTGAAAGAATAAGTATCTTTCAACCAGGTCAGTGACACATCGTGGTAGAGCCTGCTATTGGCATTGGCTTTACGGATGGTCAGATCAGTGGTGTTAAACACTGTGCTGGCCGCAAACGCGGTTGGCGTGGAGCTGTCCCGGTTTGAAGGCGCCTGTTGAGAGCCGACAATCGTGCTGGCAATATAATTGGCTTCCCAGATGAACTGTAAGTCCTGCCAACCCAGACCAAGGGTAGAACGGCTCTGCCATCTTGGGCTGCCAATCTCGCCAACATTATCATCACCAGGAACACTAGCCAGAACCTGTACGAAATTGCGGATCAGATAGGTAGTGGCGGTTGACCAGGACACATCAAGCGGATGGCCCATGAAGTCACCGGCGTCAAACTGTAGCCGGGTGTTGAAATCAAGTCCGCGCGCCTTTTCCTGACCAACGTTGATAAACGAGATGTTAATCTTGTCGATAACGTCCAGTGCCGGATTGCCGGTGTTCTTACGTGAAACCAGCGAACAGAAGGGGCTGGAAAGATTGTCAAAACCAGAATTGAAGCACTGGCCAAGAATGGTGCCCGCATCAAACTGGTTAACTGAGTTTTTGATGTCGATGTCATAATAGCTGACGGCAAAATCAAAATCGAACGTGTCATACCAGGGTTGGCTGATGGCCAGTGTGGCGGTGATGGTTTCTGAAGTTTCAGGCTTCAGGGCCACATTACCACCAGTTACGGTTTGAATCGACGTTACGCCGGTATTGCCAAGGATATTAACATCGGCACCGGAAAGGGCGCAATTGTTCAGCAGCACCGGATCAACAGGTGGCGTTATCGCCGCAATATTGACCGCCAGACAAGGGTCATTAAAGCCAGAGATGGAACCGCCCTGATCGGCCAGGAACTGCTCGCGCAGATTTGGCGCCCGGAACGATGTACCAAACGAGCCGCTAAGACGGGCCCATTCTACTGGAACATAGGTTGCCCGGCCACGATAGGTAACTTCGCTACCAAAGTTTTGTTCTTCAGTGTAACGAACCGCGCCATCAACCGTCAGTGCCTGCGCCCATGGTGCATCCACGACCAGCGGAACGCTGGTCTCAGCATAGATGTCCCAAATATAGCGGTGTCCGATGGTTTCACCTTCCTGGGAAGGGTCTTCCGCCGCATTCAAGCCTTTCACACCGACAATGTCGTTTTGTGAATGGATTTGATCAAGGCGATAGGATCCACCAAATGCTGCGGCAACGGTGCCGCCGCCTCTAATGTCGAACAGATCGCCAGTGAAGTTGCCTTCAGTTACGTATTGTTCAACCACGGTGCGGTTGGTGCGGTTGCCAAGGAAGTAATCCCGTTCTGCATCGGTGGCAAAAGCCCCTTCGCCTGTGGGACCACCGGTAAAGATGCTTTGCGCAAATGGCTGGAAAGGCACACAACCTGGCGACGTGTTAAACACCGTTTCGCTGGCCGCGCCGCAAATCACATTGCCGGCATTATCCAGACGAACCGTGCCAATGGCTTCATCAAAATGTGGCTCAAAGAGAATTTGCTGTGACTGGAAGCCAACACCACGGTCGTATGATCCAAAAAAGTCATACGTCCAGTTTTTGTCTGCAAACCAGCCGGAATTACCCATATCACCCCTAAAGCCGGTGACGGCCCGGAATTGCGTCAGATTTACATTGCGTTCCTGTGGAATGTCATCCAGCGTATAAATCGGGATTACCGGGTCATCAAACGGGCTAAGCGGATTGTCCACGAGATTAAGCGAACCATCCGGGTTCAGTATCAGATTACCTTGCGCGTTTTCATGGGGTATTAAAGCCGGTATGAGCGGGAAAATCTGCTCTTTGGCGGCAATGTTGAAAAGCTCCCGATTGAGGAAATAGGTCTCAAAATAAGCCTCGCCATTACCCCAGAAATTGGTATCAAACTGACCGGTGGAAACCACAGAGAAACGCTCAATCGGCTGCACCAGATCAGCGGCGCGGCGTTCGTCCTGGTCATTATAGAAATCCAGGAACGGAAAGCGGTTACGGCTGCGTGAGGGGTCATTGACCAGGCCGGCAACCATATCGGCTGATAATGGAAGCCCGTCACCGGAGCTAAAATTCGGTACGCCAAGATTGGTTGATCCCGGTGTGTAGAAGAAGCGACCATCAGGGGATTGCCCACCAAGATCGATCAGCACATTATCAAAAAAGCCGGAACGCGGAGTGCGAAAAACCGTGCCATTTTGTGAAATTTCGATGCGTTCCAAAGAGCGGGCAAATTTACGATTGCCTGTGGTTACGCGTGAGCGTCTGAAATATTCAGCGGCCACCATAACGCTGGCTTTGTCACCAACAGCACCCATAATACCGGAGATTTGTTGAATGCCGCCACCTTTGGCTTCGGGGCTTTCATAATTGGCTGAAAATTCCATGCCCTCAAAGTCTTTTTTAAGGATCACATTGATCACACCGGCCACCGCATCAGCACCATAAATGGAGGACGCGCCTTCGGTAATGACCTCAACCCGATCCACGATCGAGAAAGGGAGCAGGCTGATATCAGGCTGCGCCGGTGCGCCGCGCACACCTGCTGAGCCAAGGCGCCGGCCATTGACCAGCACCAGGCTGCGTTCTGGCCCAAGGCCACGCAGATTGATATTGGAAGAGCCTACCCCACCGGTTGGCGGGTTTTCTGTGGCGTTGGCACCACCGGCATTGGTATTAATCGTTGCGTCAATGCGGGCACCGCTTACCACGGTTGAGCGTTGCAGCAATTCACTGATCGAGGAAACCCCGATTTGCCGCGCCTGTTCCACATCCATAACCTGGATCGGCGTCGGGCTGGAAAATGAATCCTGACGAATGCGTGAACCAGTGACGGTTACCAGCTCTTCTTTTTTGTCGCCATCGGCGGCTTCACTGGTTTGATCGGCCTGCTGAGCATGGACCGGTATGGCCGCGAGTAAAGCCGTAGCCACCCCCGCCACCACGGTCGTGCTAAACAGCCCGCCTTTGAATTTTGAATGAATCAAAACAAACTCCCCTTACAATAAGCGCCCCAGGCGCAGTTTATTGCATCGTAATGCAATCTAATGACATTGGCAGACAGTCACCAATGGTTAAAAACAAGGCGTGTAAGTCAGGTTAGTCCTGCAAACAGACTAAAAAACCCGCCCGGTTGCTCAATTTATGGTAACAAAGACCAAACGTCAATTAATTATGACAAAAAGTTCATTACCCGCGGACGGCCGTTGTATTTTTATCGCAATCAAGATGCAGAAACACCAAAGTCGTGTGATGCAGGGTAAAGCATAACCTGCACCAGCGGGCATGGCATTTGGATCAGGAATTCATATTGTTCTGGCGGATGGCCAATTACGAATTACATCTAAATGGCTTATTTGGCCGCCCTGATGAGTCTGACCCGGATGCGCGGGCTTCTGTTGGCAAAGCTCATGAACCAAGCCCCGGCGAGGCCAGGCTTCATATGAATTACCGCCTGGGGCTTTGGAATACGGGGTCGGCCGGGGTCCGCGTGTTTCCACACCTCACCATTGTCCAGGGCAATGTAAAGATCATCTGCCGCATTACGCCAGGCTTTCAGGACTTTGGCATCATAAGCCACACGCTTGACCGGTGCCGGTGCCCGCCCCGGTCGTGATGGAGGGGTTTCGCCAGGTTTAACAAAAACAAATTTTTGTTTGGATTTTTTGAAGCGATTAAAGGGAAAAATACCGCCGCGCTTTTTCCTGGTTTGAACTTCAATGCCTGCTGTGCCTTGTTCCTGATCACCAACAATGTTCGAGTCGTTGTTTCTCTTGCGGTTTTTTTCAATATTTGCAGTTGCTTCCGGAGCGGCCGCGCGGGCAAGGGCTTCAAAGCATTCCAGCCGGTCATTTGCCCTGGGCATTTTCATGCAAAGCCCAAGGGCTGATTCTATCGAGAGTTCCTGAGCCTTTGCATTGGTGGTAAAGATGAACAGGCCTGTGGCGATGCCCAGTATCAATAAAACCCGCATGAAAAGCTCCAGTATATCAAAGGCTAATGTTCCGACCGTAAGGGCGGCACTAAAGCCATTGTGCCGCACCCGATAGCGCCTGTCGAGTTGGTTTTTTTCCATTGACAGTAGAGCCTGAATCCTGTGCCCGGCCTTTGCGTATTTACAAGCAGCAAAATCTATCACGACAGGCGAAAAAATCCCCCCAAAAGCCATATATACGCGACAAGTGATGCAAAAACGTCACATTGTCGCGTTATAGTGACGTTTGAGCGTATAAATGCGGGGGAGATCGATTGACAAAAGACGCCACCGGATATTTCTGTATCGCAGAGGTATGCCGCCAGATGGTTGGAGGTGTGTCCGGGGTTTGGGTGCCTTTGATTGGTGCTGATATTTGGCCGCTTTGCCATTTATTGCTTGATCGACGCGTTTCAAGCCCTTTGCGAGAATGAGAAACAAGGGGCATCTTTGATGACTGATAAAAACGATTTGGAACGCCGAGTGACAGGCTATCGCCTGATGCTTGCGACAGGCGTATCTGCCATGGCTTTGGGCCTTGGCGCACCTGCATTTGCACAACAAACAACAGACCAGGCAGCAGATGATGCTGTTGATTCAGAAGAGCTTATCACGGTTACCGGTTCGCGTATTAAACGTGCCGGTCTGGATACAGTTCGTCCGGCGATCACGATTGATACAGAATCGCTTGATAAACGCGCCTTTACCAACATTGCTGATGCGTTGAACGAAGTGCCGGCATTTGGTAACGGGATTACGCCAGACGGTGGGCAAAATGCTTTCACCGTGGGGCAAAACTTCGTCAACCTGTTTAACCTTGGTACACAACGGACCCTGGTGCTGGTTGATGGCAAACGTTTTGTTTCATCCAACGTGCCGGTCACGTTTGGTTCAGCCGGTGGTTTGCAAGTTGACTTGAACTCCGTCCCGGTTGCCTTGATTGACCGTATCGAAGTGGTGCCGCTGGCCGGTGCTGCGACCTATGGCTCAGATGCCATTGCCGGCACGGTTAATGTTATCCTGCGGGATGACTATGAAGGTTTTGAAGCCAGTGGCCAGTATGGTGTTGCTGA
This sequence comes from Robiginitomaculum sp., assembly GCA_021776595.1. Lineage (GTDB taxonomy): Bacteria > Pseudomonadota > Alphaproteobacteria > Caulobacterales > Maricaulaceae > Robiginitomaculum_B. The sequence continues at coordinate 9,377 of JAJFFP010000025.1, forward strand.
AAAAGGTGACTTCCAGACTTATCAGGCACAAGTGGTGTTTGGTGCCAATACGCCTGATGGCCGTGGTAATACCACCCTTTCTGTTGAATATGCAGACCAGCAGGGCGGTCTCCTGAACAAGCGTGACCGTTTCTTTGCCAATGACCCTAATCTTGTGAACTTTGGTTCTCTTGACCTTAATGGCGATGGCGTTCTGGATGATGTTGATGGCGATGGTGACCCTGATACTTTCCGCCGGGTTTTCTTTGATCAAACGGTTCAGCTGTTTGGCCCAGGTGGTTCTGTGTCCCCTGGCACTTTGACCATTCCTTCGATTGGTCTTGGCACACTGGCTGACGGTAATTTCTATCAGTTTAATCCAGATAGCACGCTTAGCACTTGTACACCGGGCACTTCGCCAGGCAGATCTTCGCTTTTCTTTGCCCAGGGCGGCTCTTGCGGGATCGACTTCTTTGATAGTGTTGCGCAAATTCGCTCACCGCTGGAACGGATCGTTATCTCGTCAACCTCTCACTATGACCTGACACCTGGTATTCGTTTTAACCTGCAAACAACCTTTGCCAACGCAAAGGCCAATGAGCTGGTTAATCAGGGCGGTTTCCAAACCTTCGCCTTTGGTGGCACATCGGGTGCCTTGACCTTCAATACGGATAACCCGTTCCTGTCTTCACAGGCTCGTGGCATTCTTGAAGGTAATGGCTTGACCTCCTTTGGTCTGAACCGTTTCAACAATGACATTGTCAACTCCGGTGCAAACTCAACCGAGAACTTCACCTGGCGTCTAGCCGGTGGTTTTGAAGGTGATTTTGAAGCAGCCGGTCGCAATTTCAACTGGTCAATTGACGCTGTCTTTGGTGAGTCTGATGTTGAAACCCGCCAGTTTGGTATTGTTGATGGTCGTTTCCTGAACGCCATTGATGCGGTGCTGGTTGATGATGCACTCTTGCAACAACTGGTGACTTCAGGGACGGCAACGGATCTCAATGACGCTCTTAATCAATTGAACAGAAGTGGCCGTTCAGGTGTTTCCGGCATTGATCGCGGTGACATTATTTGTCAGGTCAACGCTGATATTGCCGCTGGTACGGTTTCCGGCTTTAATGCCCCGGCTACCGGCAATGGTGTCTCAACCGGCATTTTCTCTTTTGCCGAAGGTTGTGTGCCTTTGAACCTCTTTGGTGAAGGCGCTGGTAGCCCCGAAGCCATTGCCTTTATCAATGGTTCACCACGGATCACTTCATCCGACATTGCCCAGCGTGTGTTTACGGGCAGTTTTGGTGGTGATGCAATCCAGCTTCCTGCTGGTTGGGCGGCCTTTAACGTCGGTTTTGAAACCCGCCGCGAACGTGCTGTCTTTACACCGGGTCTGGGCACTGCCCTTGATATAACGCGCTCTTCACCGTTTATCGAAACCGGTGGTCAAACCAAGACCTATGAAGTGTTTGGCGAAGTGTTGATCCCTCTGGTTAGTGCGGACATGGGCATTCCTGGCTTTGAAATGCTGGAAGCAACCGGTTCATTCCGCCGGGTTAACAACCGGGTAGCCAATGTTGATCGCGTCAAGGCAAACTCCACAACGGTTAATGCTTATGAATTTGGTGGCCGCTGGTCTCCGGTTAAAGACATTATTGTTCGTGGCTCCTATGCTTCGGCTATTCGGGCACCATCACTGGTGGAACTGTTCTCACCACGGGTTCAGGCCTTCCTGTTTGCGTCTGATCCTTGTGATGAACGCTTTATCAATGGTGGCCCCAGTCCTGCTGTTCGTGCAGCTAACTGTGCGGCGGTCGGCATTACACAGCCATTTACCTCCAATGTGGTCAACGCCTCGATTATCGGTGCCAATGAAGGTAACCCTGCATTGCAGCCGGAACGCTCCAAATCCTATAATATTGGTGGTGTTGTTCGTCCGCGTTGGGTCCCTAACCTGAACATCCAGCTTGATTACTTCAACATCAAGATCAAGGATCGGATTGTTGGTCTCGGCTTGACGGATATCATGTCATCCTGTTTTGATAGCACCAGCTTCCCGAACAATCCGTTCTGTAGCCCGGATCTGTTCCGGCGTGATGCGTCTGGTCAGGTTGTATTTGGTAAAACCACCAGCCTGAATGCCAGCCAATCAAACTTTGAAGCCTTCCAGGTACAGGCGTCTTATAACTTTGATGTTGCTGATGCCCTGAACGCCAGCAAGCTTATCAAAGCTGGTGGCGATCTGGGTGAACTTGCCTTTAACCTGAATGTATTCAAGGTATTTGGTAACAGCAGACAAACATTGGATGTTACGCCTGTTGAATCCAAAGGCACGTTTGCTGATCCACAATACTCCGGTACTCTGGATACCACCTACAGCTACGGACCATGGCGTGCATTCTGGCGCGTTGTTTATCAGGACGGGCCTGTGTTCAGTGCACTGAGCAACTCCTTTGTTCTTGATGACAATGACCAGATTGTGGAATTTGGCGCCCGCGTCATTCACAATGCGTCACTGGCCTATACGGTTAATGATGGCACAACGATCCAGCTTGGTGTCAACAATGTCACCAAACGCCTGCCCAACACCTTTGAGCAAGCCGCTGGTTACTTTGGTACAACAGAGCAACTGGGCCGGACTTACACGCTGCGTGTTCGTTCACAGTTCTAGGCTTTTACAAGCACTAAATGGAAAAGGCCGGAGCTTGCTCCGGCCTTTTTCTTTGCTTGCAATCAGAATATTTAAGTTTAATAAATCACGACACTGCGGATGCTTTTACCCTGGTGCATAAGGTCGAAGCCCTGGTTTATGTTATCAAGTTCCAGGGTATGCGTTACCAGATCATTGATATTGATGCGACCGTCCATATACATATCGACGATTTTTGGCACGTCCGTCCTGCCCCTTGCGCCGCCAAAGGCAGTACCACGCCATGATCGGCCGGTGACAAGCTGGAACGGACGGGTGGAAATCTCCTGGCCGGCCCCGGCAACGCCGATGACATAGCTCTCCCCCCAACCCTTATGACAACATTCCAGCGCTATTCGCATGACCTTAACATTGCCAATACATTCGAAGGTATAGTCCGCTCCGCCGCCGGTTAGCGCGACAAGATGGCCAACAAGATCACCTTTAACCTCATTGGGATTGACAAAATCCGTCATGCCAAATTTCCCGGCCATGGCACGTTTATCGGGGTTTATGTCCACACCAATAATTTGCCGCGCCCCAACCATTTTTGCGCCCTGTATAATGTTAAGGCCAATACCGCCAAGGCCAAACACTATAACGGTGGAACCGGGCTCTACTTTGGCGGAAAACATGACTGCGCCTAACCCCGTAGTTACGCCGCAGCCAATAGTGCAGATTTTGTCAAACGGTGCATCGTTACGCACTTTGGCCAGCGCAATCTCAGGCAAAACGGCGTGATTGGCAAAAGTGGAACAACCCATATAGTGAAAGAGTTTCTGCCCCTTATAGGAAAGCCGGGAGGTGTCATCTGGCATCAGGCCGCGCCCCTGCGTTTCGCGTATGGCCTGACACAAATTGGTCTTTGGGTTCAGGCAATACTCGCATTCACGACATTCGGGCGTATAGAGCGGGATAATGTGGTCGCCGGGGGTAAGGGAGGTCACACCGGGTCCACATTCCAGCACAATGCCCGCCCCTTCATGACCAAGCACCGAAGGGAATAAACCTTCCGGATCGCCGCCCGAAAGGGTAAAGGCATCGGTATGGCAAATGCCGGTGGCCTTGATCTCGATCAGAACTTCACCGGCCTTTGGTCCTTCAAGATCAATCTCGTCAATAATGAGTGGTTTTCCAGCCTCAAAAGCAATGGCGGCGCGTGTTTTCATTATTTATCCTTATCTGTTTGGTTGCCGACAACCCGCATCGTCAGGTTAATCCGGCCGCCCTTAGGCAACAGGGTTGATGTGCCCGGATATATACGGTCCACCCCGTGATAACATCTTCGTGCAGTGCCAGCCATAACCACCACATCACCAGAAGAAAGCCGCATGGATCGTGTGGGATCAGTGCGTCTTAATCCGCCCAGGCGGTAAAGCGCCTGATCGCCAAGGGAGACCGAAATGATCGGGGCATTGGTCTCGTTTTCATCCGCATCCACATGCAGGCCCAGCCGTGCCTTGCGATCATAATAATTGATCAGGCAGGCCCCCGGTGGCTCTGGCCAGTTTGCCTGCTTTTCCCAAAGGTCCAACAGGCATTGCGGCAGTTCTGACCAGGGCTTGCCGGTTTTGGGGTGGTGGGGACCATAGCGATAGCTATCAATGCTGGTAATCCACCCCAGCGGGCCAAAATTACTCATGCGAACGCTTAATGGCTGACCGGTTTTTGGCATAACCGGGCGGTATAAAGGGGC
>JAJFFP010000026.1 GCA_021776595.1 Robiginitomaculum sp.
CCGAAGGGCGAGAGTTCTTTTTCGCTTTGCCCTTCGGGCGTTCTGTTCGCAAAAGGTCCACCGGACCTTTTGTCGGGCTAGCCCGATAAACGAAATATCACCGTCAAAAGGCCTTGAAAATACACCATATTTCCTGCGCCCCTTTTCCTGTAAAACCCTTAACCTTGGCAAAAAACCTCTCCTCGTGAAATCAATCATCTGAATGAGTCTGGACCCTAAGTCTTGTATTCAGTAGCGCTTTGGCGGGCTTCCGGCATTTCTTCGCCCTTGACCAGATAATAGACATTCTCGGCAATATTGGTGCCGTGATCGCCAATGCGTTCCAGGTTTTTGGCCATAAACAAAAGGTGGGTGCACATGGTTATGGTTTTGCTGTCTTCCATCATATAGGTCAGCAGTTCGCGAAACAGGCTGTTATAATGGGCATCGATCTCGTCATCACGGCGCCAGACATCCACCGCCAGATCAACATCGGCGGTGGTATAGGCATCCAGTACTTCTTTGAGCATATTGCTTACCACATGGCCCATACGGTGCACACTGCGGGTTAGTGACATGGGACGGGATTCGTTCAGAATGAGTGAGCGTTTGGCAATATTTTTAGCCAGATCGCCAATGCGTTCCAGATCGCCGGATATTTTTAAGGCACTAAAAGTGCGGCGCAGATCACTGGCCATGGGTTGGCGCAGAGCCAGCAACAGGATTACCCGGCGTTCCAGATCCAGTTGCAGGGCATCTATTTCCTTGTCGCGGGCAATCACCTCTTTGGCCAGATCGCCATCACGGGCCACTGCGGCATCCAGCGCATCACTGAGCAGTTTTTCCGCCAAACCACCCATGCGGGCAACTTCAGCGGTCAGCTCATCCAGTTCATCGTCAAAGGATTTTACAATATGTTCTGTCATTTCACTTACCTTATCCAAATCGTCCGGTGATGTAATCCTGTGTGCGGCTGTCACAGGGATTGGTGAATATCTGCCCGGTCGGGCCCGCCTCGACCAGTTTACCCAGATGAAAAAAGGCCGTGTGCTGGGATACCCTGGCCGCCTGAGCCATAGAGTGCGTGACCATGATAATGCAATAATTATTGCGCAAATCGTCAATCAGTTCTTCAATTTTGGCGGTGGCAATGGGGTCCAGTGCCGAACACGGCTCATCCATCAGAATTACTTCGGGGCGCACCGCTATGGCACGGGCAATGACCAGACGTTGTTGCTGCCCCCCCGATAGCCCGGTGCCCGGCTCATCAAGGCGATCGGCAACTTCGGCCCACAATCCGGCCCGTTGCAGCGAGGTTTCAACGATATGGTCCAGCTCCTCCGCATTGGCGGCCAGACCATGAATGCGCGGGCCATAGGCGACATTATCATAGATGGATTTTGGAAACGGATTTGGTTTTTGAAACACCATGCCAACACTGGCGCGTAAAATCACCGGATCAACATCGCGGGCATAAATATCCTTGCCATCAAGGCGAATATCGCCCTCAACACGGCAAATATCAATGGTGTCATTCATGCGGTTAATGCAACGCAGGAAGGTTGATTTACCGCAACCGGAAGGGCCGATAAAGGATGTTACACTACGATCAGAAATATCCAGATTGACATCAAACAAGGCCTGTTTGGCACCATAAAAAACATTGACATCGCGCGCACGAACCTTGTGTGTTTCTGATGTTGCATCAGCGCCATTTGTATCTGGTTTTAATGTGATGGAAGCCATTATTCTACCATCTCCGTTCAAGTTTATGTCGCAGGAATACTGCGGTTAGATTAAGCACAATCATTAGCAGCAATAAGATAATGATAGCAGCCGCAGTGCGCGCCTCCCATGAGCGCTCCGCACTGCTTGCCCACAGATAAATCTGCACCGGCATGGCGGTGGAAGGCGAGGTGAGGGATTTTGGAATATCGGCAATGAAGGCCACCATGCCAATCATTAAAAGCGGCGCGGTTTCGCCAAGCGCGCGGGCAAGACCAATAATCGTCCCGGTTAAAATACCGGGCGCGGCCAATGGCAATACATGATCAAACACGGTCTGGGTTTTGGAGGCACCAATGCCAAGCGCCGCTTCACGTATGGAAGGTGGCACCGCCTTGATCGCCGCCCGCGAGGCAATAATAATCACCGGCAGGGTCATCAGCGCCAGCACCAGCCCGCCAACCAGCGGCGCCGAGCGGGGCATATGAAAGGTGTTGAGAAATACGGCGAGGCCAAGCAGACCAAAAATAATAGACGGCACGGCGGCCAGATTATTGATATTGACCTCAATAAAATCGGTAAGGCGATTTTTTTTGGCAAACTCTTCCAGATAAATGGCCGCCAGAATACCAATGGGAACGGCGGCCAGCATGGTCGCCAACAGTGTCAGGATAGAGCCAACCATAGCCCCGGCAATCCCGGCCAGTTCCGGCTCACGGCTATCAGCATGGGTAAAAAATATGCTGTTAAATCGTCGTTTGGCATAGCCATGATCAACAAGCATTTCCGCCCAGGCCGCTTGTTGATCGGTTATACGCCGCGCCCGCTCCGGCAGGTCCAGGATCAGGGCCTGCCAATTCTGCGTTGTTTCCAATGAGGTAGGGCGCACCAGAGGTTTGACACTGATGGTGCCCGCAGACACTCTGATCGCTTTGGCAATCCCGCCATGAAAGCCAAGTAAAATCGATGGGTCGTTTTTATTGAGGCCAAGGGTTTGGCCTTTCGCCGCATTGCGAATGGTTTTGGCTTTGTGTTCAAGTTGTTCAATTTTTTGTTTTTGGGCGGCGGCAACCTGCCCATTTGAGGCCTTTAGCCCATCACGTAATTTCTGCGCCTGCACTTCAAGTTTGGCCGCTTGTTGCAGGCGGCTTTGGCGGATGTGCGCTATCAGAAAATCAAGGCTTTCCGGGGCCGCAGCAAGAGTGATGATTTTAGGGTTTGGTTGCTGAATGACCAGATCGCCCTTGCCAGTAATAAAACGTCGCGGCGTGATTTTGCCTTTAAGATAAAGGTCAATATCGTCTGATATAGGGGCTGTGAAACGAATGTCCGTGCCAATCAACGCCGGGTTTTTGATAACGCGTTTGCGCAATTCGACCACATTCAAACCAGTGGAAAGCCCAAAAAGCGCGCGTTTGTCCCGGCGGCTGCGCACATCGGGAAAGGCATCGCTTAGCGCCTGCTGGATCAGAGCGCGATAGGGAGCCTTGGCGATCACTTTTGGATCGCCGGTGTTGTTCGGATCAATGCGCTTAGTATCCAGATGTAAAGGCAGATCAAAACGAAATATGCTAAATGCGGAAAAACCCTGTGCACCTACAGAAAACAGCAACAGGCCCAACGCGCTGATGGCCAGCAAAATTGCCGCACGGCCATACAGGCGAAAACGCTGCTCGGCGCGGTATCGGCGCGGCAAGGAGGCGGCAATCAAAGCCTTAGTTGAGGATCTGGCGGCAGACTCAGTCATAGCGTTCCCGGTATTTGCGCACCACGCGCAACGAAATGATATTCAAACCCAACGTGATAACGAAAAGTGCCAGGCCCAGAGCAAAAGCCGAGAGGGTTTTGGCGCTGTCAAATTCCTGATCACCGGTTAAAAGTGTAACAATTTGCACGGTCACGGTGGTCACCGGTTCCAGCGGATTGGCGGTCAAATTGGCGCTTTGCCCGGCGGCCATGACCACAATCATGGTTTCGCCAATAGCCCGGCTGACGGCCAGCAACAATGCGCCCATAATGCCCGGCAGGGCGGCCGGGAAAACCACGTTTCGCACCGTTTCGGCCTGGGTGGCACCCATGGCATAGGAACCATCACGCAAGGCCTGTGGCACCGCATTGATCACATCATCGGAAAGCGAAGAGACGAAGGGAATAATCATAATCCCCATCACCAGCCCTGCCGACAGGGCGCTCTGGGTTTGCGCGCCAAGACCCACCGCTTCGGCGGCCTGGCGAATAAATGGCCCAACGGTAAGCAACGCAAAAAAGCCGTAAACCACCGTTGGCACACCGGCCAGAATTTCCAGAATTGGTTTAACTGTGCGCCGGGTCGAAGGTTTGGCATATTCCGAGAGGTATATGGCTGAAAAGAGGCCCACCGGCGCGGCCACAATCATGGCAATCAGGGTAATGAGGAAGGTGCCAGCAAAGAGTGGCACCGCCCCGAACGAGCCTGATTGCCCGACCTGATCGGCGCGCAGGGCGGTTTGCGGGGACCATTTTAAGCCAAAGATAAAATCAAGGGCATTGATCTGGCTAAAAAACCGCAAGGATTCGGTCAGTAATGATAATACGATGCCCAACGTCGTTAAAACAGCGATGGCGGAACATACCACCAGCAGGGCGAATATGACCGCTTCCACATGATTACGCGCACGAAAAGTTTTGCTGATCCGCCGCCGGGCAAAGAAAAACCCGCCCACGCTCAGGACCAGTGCCAGACCCATTACGGCAATCTGGTTATAGCGGGCATGGGAAGCATAGGTTTGTGCCATCGCCGTTAAGGCCGGCGAGGTTTCACTGGCGGTGCCGCCAAAGGCAAGCGCATGGGCATTACGCAAAAACAGCTCAATTTTTTCCGGGGCCAGAGCCAATATATCCGGCGGCAGCTTTTGCTGCATTTGCAGACCCAGCAGCAAATCACCAAAAAGACCATAGGCCGCCAGTAATAAAAAAGCGGGCAAGACCGACCAGATCGCCAGATAGGCCCCTGAATATCCTGGCAGGGAATGCAAGATGGATGTATGTCCGTCCGCACAGGAAACCGCTTTGCCGCGCCCCTGAAACCAGGCGAGCAACATGAAACCGGTCAGGGCCAGCATGGCAAAGGGAAGAAGTGTGATCACAGAAAATTCCTGATGAATACAAAGATGGCAATAGCCGAGTTTTGTGAACCTTATGTGACAGTTCCGGCAGCGTTTTGTTTCACCGGTATGCACAAATCGTCACGGGTGCGTTCTTCGCTTAGAATAATGGTGGATTGCACGTCATTAATAAAGGGCAAAGTGGCAATGCGATCATTGATAATCTGTTGGTAGGCACGTAAATCCCTGGCGTATATTTTCAACATATAATCATGGGTGCCTGCGGTTGAATAATATTCGCTGGCTTCAGGAATATCAGCGATAGCCCGCTCAAACGCCTTTGCCTGATCGCGGGTATTACGCTCCAGCTTGATTAACACAAAGGCGCAGACATGCAGGCCAAGGGCTTGCGGGTTAAGCACCGCCCGATAACCGGTAATAAAGCCCGCCTCCTCCAATTGCCGGACACGGTGCAAACATGGGGTAGGCGAAAGGTTTACCTTTCTTGCCAGCACCACATTGCTGATCCGGCCCTGGGTTTGCAATATGCCCAGGATTTTACGGTCTGTCTGATCCAGAGCGCGTGTGTTCTTTATCGCCATGTTTTATAATATCTCGTAAATTGATAATAACATTATATATATAGCGTTATTATTAATAAATAAAGCATATTACGCTTTGATAACCTCATTATATAGCGTTAGATTTCTCATCATGCTGGCCAAAACAGTTAGATGGCAAAATTGCATGACAGGGAAAAATATTATGGATCGCCAGAGCTTTTATAAAATGATGGAAGGCAAGACGGGTCTTGATTATGAGGTTTATCTGAATTCTGACGATTTGCTGGCCTGCCAGAAACCTTTTGATGAATTTTGCAATAAGGATGAATTACAGTTTCAGATTGTCCATCAGGTCGAAGAGCTGTGGATGAAGCTGATGGCCTATACCCTTCTTGATATTGATGAGTATATGGCCGAAAAAAACACCAATCGTGTGCTGACTTTGTTTGGCCGTGTTGATCTGCTGCAAAGCCTGATGAACCAGCAATTGGCTTTACTGGAAACCATGTCGCCCAAGGAATACCAGCAGATACGGCTGGCGCTGGGCAATGGCAGCGGTCAGGAATCTCCTGGTTTTCGGGTTCTGGTCCGCATGGGGCCCATGCTTTGGGAGACATTTAAGTCGCACTATCTTGAGGCCGATGGAAAAACCGTTGAGAGCATTTATGACAGTGAATACAGCCATTGTGATGCTTATAAGGTTGCCGAAGCCCTGGCCCAGTTTGATTCCATGTTCCAGCGCTTTGGCTATCGGCACATGCAGCTCATCGCCCGCACTATCGGCTTTGGTGCCAAATCCTTGAAAGGCCGTTCGGTTGATTTGTTGCAGGCCGGTATCCGCCGCCAGTTTTATCCGGAACTTTGGAAAATTCGCGATACCATGACTGATGTCTGGGGCGGTGAGTATGGTCAGGTGCGTGATGCGCTTGGCAAGAATGGAGCCGGGGCCGACGCGTAAGGCTATTTTGCGTTTGGGTTAGCCAGACCACGCCAGACAAAATCGTTTTGAAAACGAATCATCTCTTCGCGCGTATGGTGGGTTTCATGGGTAACCCCGCCCGGCATGGAGGGGATCTGGATCAACAACGTGGCCAGACCATGCACAGCGGCCCAAACGGCTTTACCCGCCAGCGCGATGTCAACTTCCCCTATGGTGCCTTCCTTAATGCCCTTTGTGATCATGTTTTCCAATTGCTCGGCGGCGGCATAGGCAAATGTGCCTTCTTCGGGTTTGCTGTCATCGCCAAGGCCGGTAAAGGCCATCATATAGGTGCTTGGCTCTTCCAAAGCTGCATCAATATAGGACCGCCCGCAGGCCTCAAATAATTCTCTGGTGGTGCCGGTGCCATGACTGGCCTCGGCCATACGGGTTAGCAGGCTCTCAAAAAATTGTTCGCGCACCGCCTCATAGAGATCGTCCTTGGAGGCAAAATATTTGTATAAAGCCGCCGGGGAATAATCGATGGCCTCGGCAAGACGGCGCATGGAAAGGCCGGCCTCGCCATCTTTGGCAAAAATCATCTGCGCAGCGGTAATAATGGATTCGCGCATTTTCTCGCGCCGCCGCTCTGCCGGGGTTGCGCAACAGCATGCCTGATCCAGTTCAGCATTACTCATATTGACCAATCACTCCGCTCACTTAACTTAGGCTCAGGACCCAAGGCGCTCTTTTGCAATTCTATTGTGGACCTATATGCCTATAACGTCAAAGATTCGCCTGAAGGAAGTATGATGCACCCAGTTCCACCATTACCGGCTAAAGGCACGCCCCTTGGCCCGGCAAAACCCAGCGCTGATGTCTTGTCTTTTCTGGCCAGCCGGCGTTCCTGCCCGGTGCGTAATTTATCGGCACCAGGACCCACACGAGATGAATTATCGCAAATCCTGCGCCTGGCCACCAGGGTGCCTGATCATCGGTGTTTATCGCCCTGGCGGTTCATAGTTTTTGAAGCGGATGCCCGCCAGCGCATCGGTGAAAAGTTTGCGCTGCGTTATCAGGAATTATACACCGGGGCCACCAAAGAAGAACTGGCGCGCGAGCGGACACGTTTCACCGCTTCCCCCGTAGTGATCGCCGTCATTTCCAGCCCGGATACAGGACATAAAACCCCGGTTTGGGAGCAGGAATTATCGACGGGGGCCTTGTGCTATAATCTGTTGCTCACCGCCACAGCCGTCGGCTGGGCCGGATGCTGGCTAACCCAGTGGATGGCTTTTGATGCCTGTTGTGCCAAAGTGATTGGTTTGCAAGAGCATGAGAAAATTGCCGGCTTTATCCACCTGGGCACAGCAAAAGAGCCTGTGCCCGAAAGACCAAGGCCTGAACTCAATACACTGCTGTCATACTGGTAATGGCTTGCCTTTCGCGAGAGGCACTCTAGATTATAGAGGTTGGGGAGAGGAGAAATAAATGGACTTTGAACCTCTCGATACGAAAAACGAGACATCGCGCGAAGCCTTTGGCCGCAAAGCGCGGGTTGCGGGCGGTGTGGCGCTGATTGCCGTAGGCCTACCGCTGATTCCGTTTCCCCTGCCCATTGGCGGTATTGTTACCGCTGCTGGCGTGGTTGTGCTGGTCAATAATTCAAGGCGTGCCCGTGCAGGTATGGGCAGTTTTATCGCCAGATACCCCAAAACCGGCCGCCATGTACGCGGGTTTTTCACCAAAGTCAGAAATAAAGGCCGTAAATAAGGCTATTGCAGGGTTTTTCCCAACGCATCAATACTTTCATTGATGAGTTTTCCCTGGCCGGTTTTACCCAATGATTCTTCAAGGGCAAATTTGGCCGTAGAGGTCGCCAACGCGGCTGCTTGCGCGCGCACATCGGCGGCGGCACGGGCCTCGGCTTGCGCAATTTTGCGCGTAGCCGCTTCGGCCCGGCGTTGCAGCACGTCTTGCAGTTTTTCGCGCGCATCGTGGGCAAAAAGCTCGGCCTCATGTCTGGCCTGACTGATAATATCTTCGGCTTCTTTTTCGGCTTCGCGCTGGCGGCGCTCATAGGAAGCCAGCAATTCCTGCGCTTCTTCGCGCAGGCGCCGTGCATCATCCAGCTCGGCGCGTATTGCATCTGCGCGTTCATCCAGCGATTTTGCCACCAAGGCCGGGACTTTTTTCCAAATGACCACGGCAAACAGAACAGCAAGGGAAAAGAAAACCCAAAGCCTCGGATCGCCAAGATCGAAAATGCCGGGGGCTTCTGTCCCGGTTTCAAGGATGATGCTCATCAAGGTCATTTGATACTGCCCCCATCATTGGCCCCATCATTGGCCCCGTCATTGACCCCGTCATGAACCAGTGCCAGCGCCTTTTGTAATTTTTTGGGGTCAATCTTGATGCCGCCAAGGGTCGTAACCAGCTCTTCTGCTACCTCCAGAGCAATATCCTCAACATGGGCCATGGCATCAGCTCTGGCTTTGGCGATTTTCTTTTCTGCCTTAACCGAGGCCTTTTCCAGTTCGGCTTCCTGTGCTGCACTTTCTTCTGCCAGTTGCGCATCAAGAATGGCGCGGTTCTCGGCAGCAATCGCACTGGCCTTGGCCCGTGCTTCAAAGAGGTTTCTGTCATAGGCGGCCATGGCTTCGTCAGCCTCGGCCTTTTTGCGGGCCGCCATATCAAGATCGTCGGCGATACGATCCTTGCGTTCTTCGATAACCCCGCCAATGCGTGGGATCAGGAACCGGTCCAGCGCCAGGTACAGCAAGCCAAAGGCAATCGCCAGCCAGAAAATCTGACTGGGGAAAGTGGCAAAGTCGAGCTGTGGCATACCGCCACTGGTGTGCTCGGCTGCGGCAGCGGCGTGTTCACTGGCCTCGGCAGCATGTTCAGCTGCTTTGCCGGTATCAAAAAACGCAATCATCATAATAGCCTTGAGTGTTTTCCAGAAAACTTCCGGAAAACAACCTAGAATACAAACAGAAGAAGCATACCCATCACAAAGCCCAGCAGGCCAGTGAATTCGGCAAGGGCAAAGCCAATCAACAGATTGGTAAACTGCCCGGCAGCGGCCGAAGGATTACGTAGTGCACCTTGAAGGTAGGCACCAAAGATTGTGCCAATACCAATACCGGCACCGGCAAGAGCGATACAGGCAAGGCCTGCACCAATAAGTTTAGCTGCATCTGGTCCCATCGTGTTTCTCCTCAAAAAAACCAGTTAATCCAATAGTTCAGTTAGTGACCGATATGTTCTGCTGATACGTCGCTGAGATAGATGCACGACAACAGGGCGAACACATAGGCTTGTAAAAAGGCAATCAGAAATTCCAGACCGACCACGGCGGTATTGGTCAGGAAGGGAAGAATGGCCAGCACACTAAAGGCACCGGCACTGCCCAGCATAATAATAAAGCTGGCAAAAACTTTCATCAGCGCGTGACCGGCCATCATATTGGCAAAAAGCCGGATGGCCAGGCTGAACGGCCTTGCCAGAAATGAGATAAGCTCAATCGGCACAATCACAAAATAAAGCGGCAGAGGCAGACCGGACGGCGCAAAAAGTTTGAAAAATTTAAACCCATGTTTTGCAAAACCATAAATAATCACCACGCTGATTACCATCAATGACAACGCGCCGGTAACGGCGATATGGCTGGTCACGGTGAAAAAATAAGGGAACATGCCCAACAGGTTAGAGGTCAGCACAAAAGCAAAAATGCTGAATATCAGGGGGAAGAACTTGAAGCCTTCCTGACCCATGGTCGAACGCACCATTTGCGCGACAAATTCGTAAAATAACTCGGCCAGAGATTGAAAACGTCCTGGCACCAGCGCCCGCTTGCGCGAACCAAAACCTAAAAAGGCGATGACCAGTCCAACCGCCAGCAGGGCAAAAAAAGACGAGTTGGTAAAGGAAAGGTCCATCCCGAACAGATGAAATTCCCCGTATCGCTCAATATTAAACTGGTGAAGCGGATCCACTAGCCTGTTCCCTCATAATACGCGCAGTAAACTGCCGCGATTAGCCCGTCTTGTCGTCCTCACCGTTACGCTTTGCATTCATTTGCTCAGCGGAACGGATCATATTTTTCATACCGGCAGCAAAGCCCAAAAACAGGCCTGCCACCATAAACCATGGCAGGGTGCCCAGCACCCGGTCGGCCATATAACCCAAACCTGTGCCCACCGCCAGTGCTGCAAGCATTTCAACTGCAATTCTAAAGCCACCGCCCAATGCCGATGTTGCTGTGCGCCTTATTTCTTCGGCCAGTTTCGCCTGGCGCCGCTCCTCGGCCAGTTTTGCCGACAAGGCTTCAAGTTCATCAGAGGCTTTTGGAGGCTTATCTTCATCAGTCATTATATGGCCTCCACTGTGCGAGGATGCCGCCCAGGATTGCGGCGCAATTTATCGGTGCCGAACATGCAAGTCAAGCACTCAAGAGAAAACGCAACACGCTGTAATTTAACATGAAATTATAAAAACACTTATTGTGCGGCGACCAGTGTTTCGGCCCTTTGCAAATCCACGGAAACCAGTTGTGACACGCCGCGTTCGGCCATGGTCACGCCATAGAGCCGGTCAACGCGAGACATGGTAACCGGATTATGGGTAATCACAACAAAGCGGGTATTGGTGCGTTTGCGCATTTCATCCAGCATAGCGCAAAAGCGATCCACATTGGCATCATCCAGTGGCGCTTCGACCTCATCGAGCACACAAACTGGGGCGGGATTGGATAAGAAGACTGCAAAAATAAGGGCAACGGCGGTCAAGGATTGCTCACCGCCTGAGAGCAGGCTCATGGTATCGAGCTTCTTGCCCGGCGGGCTGGCGTAAATTTCAAGGCCCGCATCCAGTGGGTCATCTGATTCGGTCAAGCGCAATTCAGCCTGCCCGCCGCCAAACAGGGTCAGGAACAGGGATTGAAAATGCCCGTTTATTTCATCAAAGGCGCTGAGCAGGCGCGTGCGGCCTTCCGCATTCAGGCTCTCAATACCGTTTCTTAGTTTGGCAATGGCGGCCATCAGATCATCACGATCCTCAGCCATGGCTCGCAGGCGTTCTTCGGCTTCTTCAGCTTCGTCGGCAGCGCGTAAATTTACCGGGCCGATGCCATCACGGTGTCGGCGCAGCGTATCCAGTTTTTGCTCCGCCGCATGGTGATCAACAGGTTTATCATTCAGTGCCTCTCCCCGCGCCGCCAGCGCATCAGGCGCGCATTGCAATGTTTCATCTATGCGGGTGATTATCTCTGCCAGCTTTTCCTGCGCATTTTGCAGCCGTGCCTCGGCACCAGCACGCGTTTCACGCACTTTGGCGGCGGCTTCATCGGCTTCACGGGCAGTGGCTTGCGCCGTTCGGCGTTGCGCATCGGCTTCGGCCAGCACATCGGCGGCGTTCTGGCGGCGGGCCTCGGCATCTTTGGCGGCGGCAAAAACCTGCTCCCGCCGGGCGGTGATTTCATCAGGGGCTGCGCTCGCTTTTTCCAGCTCTTCTTGCGCTGCCGTTTCTCGCTCATTCAGTGCGGCAATACGAGAGTTGGCTTTTTCGGCTCTGCTGCGCCATTGCACAAGTTCGCCGGTTATGGCGTTTAAGCGGGCCTGACGCACCTCTGCCTCGCGCGCCAAAGCCCGCAATGCCCCATCAGCATCGGCGGCTTCTGCCCGCGCACTTTGTGCTTTTCCAGCGGCATCTGCAATCAGCCGGGTATCTTCGTCCCAATCGGTTTGGGGGAGCGCCTCAAGCCCTTCTGTCGCTATGGCAGCGTTACGGTGTGCATCTTCAAGAGCCTCTTTCCAACGCTCCAGCGCTTCGGTGCGCGCTTGTTTCTGCGCGGCATCTGCGCTTTGCTTTCTGTCCATTTCCGCAAATTGTGCATTGGCCAGACGCAAGGCCTGTTCGCACTCTGGCAGGGCTTTGCGAATTTTTTTCTCATTTTCGCGGGCTTCGGCAATGTGCTCTTTTGCTGTTATCCATGCCGCCCGCGCCTCTTGCGTTTGTTGCTGTGCGCGCTCGCACAAGGGCTGCAACGCTTGCAATCGATTGCGCTGCTCCAGCCGTAAAGCCGCCGGGGCCGGGGCTTTCGCACTGGCGCGCAAGCCATCCCAACGCCATAAATGCCCTTCTTTGCTGACCAGACGTTGCCCGGCCTTTAATGAAGGCGCCAGTGCATCACCGGCATCGGCATCAACCAACCCGATTTGCGACAGGCGCGCTGCCAGCACATCAGGGCCCTGCACAAAGCCGGACAGTGCTTTTGCGCCATCGGGAAAGGCCGTATTAACCGATGCCGCGCCCACCCAGTGCACCGGGGCTTGCATCTCGCAAGAGGCCTGTAAATCATCCCCCAGTGCAACGGCAAGAGCGCGCTCATAACCCGGCTCGACCACCATCTGTTCAGATATTTCCGGCCAGTCACTTAGGGTCTGACCCTGCACCGCTTTGCTCAACCCATCCATTTCAGCCTGCAAAGCGGCTTCTTCACGTCTGGCTTGGTCAAATTTCTCACGCGCAGAGCGCTCCTGATTTTCAGCATCCAGTCGCGCTTTTTCGGCATCGCTTAGCTTCTGGCGCAAGGTGTCCAACGCCCGTTGTGTTGTGCCCACTTCATCTTCTGTTTTACTGATCATGGCGGTGATGCAATCATCCTGCACCATGTTTTTCAGCTGGGTTTGCGCCCGGCTCACTTCTTCTTGCGCGCGGGTCAATTGCGCATCTGCCTGCGCATACGCCTGTTCGGCGGCACGTTGGTCCGCCACCCGCGCAGCCCGTTCCACCTGTATCAGTGCATAAGCGGCTTCGGCTTCATCACGGGCTTTGGCGGCTTCATCACGGCGCTGGCTCAGCGCGGCCATGGCCTCTTCATCAATCCCGGCGCTTTGCAATGCGCGCTCTTCTTCTTCAAGGCTGATAATCGCGTTCTGGCTATCCTCAATCAGAGTTTCTTCATGAGCGCGATCGCGTGACAGCTCCTCCAGACGTTGTTGCAGACGATCAATCCGGCTTTGCACTTCGCGGGCATCTCGCTCGACGGCCTCCACGGCGGCACTGGTGCGCGCGACCAAAGCAGCAGCAATGGCTTCTTCCTGACGCAGGGCCTCCATCCCGTCTGCACTCTGTTCAGCCTGCACCCGTGCGGCACTGGCGGCACTGGCCAGCTTGCTGCTCATTGCAGTGATGTCCTGCATTTCTTTTTGCCGCGCCAATACCTGTGATTTGGCCTCGCTCCAGCGAAGGTGCGCGGCAAAGGCTTCCAGCGCCCGAATTTGCGCAGAAAGGTTGCGATAGCGGGTCGCGGCCCGCACTTGACGTTTTAGTTGTGCATGCTGGGCTTCGATTTCGCCAAAAATATCGTCCAGACGCTCCAGATTGTTTTCAGCGGCGCGCAGGCGCAATTCGGCTTCATGGCGGCGATTATGCAGGCCGGAAATGCCCGCCGCTTCTTCCAGCACCCGTCGCCGGTTTTGCGGCTTTGCAGAAATGAGTTCCGAGATTTGCCCCTGCCGCACCAGCGCCGGTGAGTTAGCACCGGTCGAGGCATCGGCAAACAATAGCTGCACATCGCGGGCGCGAACCTCGGCACCATTAATGCGATAGGTGGAGCCGGAACCTCTGGCAATGCGGCGAGAAACCTCCAGCACATCGCAGTCATTAAAACGTGCCGGGGCCGTGCGATCGGCATTATTCACAATCAGGACCACTTCGGCATGATTGCGGGCCGGGCGGCTGGAGGAGCCGGAAAAAATAACTTCATCCATGGCACCGGCGCGCATGGCTTTGGCTGAATTTGCGCCCATGACCCAGCGCAGCGCCTCTAATATGTTGGATTTACCGCACCCGTTTGGTCCCACCACACCGGTTAGCCCAGGTTCAATACGGAACTCGGCCGGGTCGATGAAGGATTTAAATCCTGCCAGTTTGAGCGCAGTAAATTGCAATGCTTAATGCTCCGCGCCGTCGTCAGCCCCGGCATCTTTGGCAGGCTCTGCATCTGGTGCTTCCTTGGGTGCAGGGGCGGCCTTTATACCCAGCATGGGGTCTATGACTTCGACAAAGCTCTCCAGTGTGCGCACCCGTGGATAGAGTTTTCCGTTAATCACAAAAGAAGGAGTACCGTTGATCTTGAATTCATCCTGGGCGATTTTACTAACTTCCTGAATGCGCTTGATATTGGCTTCATCACTGACGCAGGCATCAAAGGCTTCCTGGCTGATCCCGGCGGTGGCGGCCATTTCCATCAGGGCCTTGCGCGGATTATTGGATGTCACCCAATAGCGCTGTTTTTCGTAAAGAATGTCCAGCAGATCAAAATATTTGTCCGGGCCAGCACACCGGGCCACCGCTTCGCCGCCAACGGCATAAGGAACCGGCGGTGTTGGAAACTGGCGAAAGACAAAGCGCATTTTACCAGTGTCGATGTATTTCTTTTTCAGATCAGGAAAAACTTCCTTGTGAAAATCGGCGCAGTGCGGACAGGTCAGAGATGCGTATTCCACCATGACCACTTTGGCATCGGGGTTGCCCATGGCCATATCATCATCACGCTCCACCGAAGAACGGGTGGCGCCCCCTGATCCCCCTCCTGAACAGGCCGCCAGGATAAAGCTGAGCAAAAGCGGGGTGAGGGCAAATAAAAGACGGCGTAAATTCAACATGTGAGTTCTCCCGAAGGGCTTATAAACAAACGATTCTTGGGTCAGTGCAAGGTGAGACCTTGTGGTTATTCTGATTTTGCACTGAGTAATGGATCAATGATGGCGGTAAAATCCTCTACCATAAAGGGCCGGCCAAAAACCTGTGGCCGTAATTCACCATTGATAATAAAAGACGGGGTGTTGCGCACCTGATGTTCTTCACTGGCAAGGGTGCTGACTTCGCGGATGCGCTTTATATTGCTCTCATCGGTAATGCACGCTTCAAAATCGTCCTTGCTGATACCGGCGCTTGAGGCAATGTCCATCAAGGCCTGACGCGGGTTTTCTGATCTGATCCACAATAATTGTTTCTCATAAAGAACATCCAGTAAATCAAAATATTTTTCCGGTCCGGCGCAACGGGCAACCGCTTCGGCCCCTACCGCAAAAGGCACGGGCGGCGTGGGTAGCTGGCGAAATACAAAGCGCACTTTACCGGTATCAATGTAGTTTACTTTTATCGTTGGAAAAATATCCTTGTGAAAAGCCGCGCAGTGCGGGCAGGTCAGTGAGGCATATTCTATCATGATCACCGGCGCATCTGGCACCCCCAACACCATGTCATCCTCCCGCTCGGCGGCATTTCTTTGAGGCTCTGTTGGCATGGTGCCGGAACAGGCAGCTAGTGGGGCGCTTATCATCAACAATAAAATAATCTGTAATGCGCGGCGGATCAGCAACATGAAAAACTCCATACTTTTATGTGCTACTCTGAGTGCCGCCTGCGGGCCAGCATGGCAAGCCCCAATTGTCGTGCGGAGACGCGAAGCGGACCATCGGGCAGAAGCGAAAGTTTCTTTTCAAGTTCACGCAAATCCTCCGGCGAAGGCCCATGCACTTGTGATCGGGTTGTTGAACTTGATGTTGGCGCACCAATCCGGCCCTGCCGGATGGCCAGCTTGCCGACAAACCCGCGACCAAAAGCGGTGTTAATACGCGCCATCAGGGCGGTGCCTTCAAGTTCAACCAGTGCAGCGCCGGCTCCACCACGGGCCACGATATGTAATACCGTGCCATCACGGCTGCGGGTGAGCTTTTCAATCGCACAAGCCTTTAGCAGACGCGGCCCCGCCAGTTCCGGCCATCGCATGCTTAATTCGCGAAAACTGGCGCCGGACCCGCGCACCAGCGGTCTGACGATCCCCAACACTTTTCGGCCGATTTTAGGAACCGGGCGTGCCGCCTTGCGCACCGGTAAATTCAACAAACGGGCAGCATCCATTGGTGCCAGTTCTGCCCTAAAGCGCTGCCGCCGCAAGATCGCCTTGAGTGCAGAAGAGGGAATGCTGTCTTTATTGTGATCGCTCATCAGTCCATAATGCGCCTCTATGCACACTGATTCAACAATTCCACTGCCCAAATCCATAACCGCAAGCCGTGCGGCATTGCTGAACTGGTATGACAATTCGGCCCGCGAATTACCCTGGCGCCTGCCGCCGACACAGTATCGCTTGGGCAAACGGCCCGATCCTTATGGGGTATGGCTCAGCGAAATTATGCTGCAACAGACCAGTGTAACCGTGGTGAAAGACTATTATCTGGCCTTTATCAGAAGCTGGCCCACCATCACCCACCTGGCCAATGCCTCGCTGGAAGATGTGCTTAGCCAATGGGCCGGGCTTGGATATTATGCACGAGCGCGCAATCTTCATGCCTGCGCGCAAAGCATTGCCGGACATTATGACGAGACGTTTCCACAGACGGAAACTGAATTACGTGCCCTGCCCGGTATTGGCGATTATACAGCCGCCGCCATAATGGCGATTGCCTATAGGCAACCGGCCAATGTGGTTGATGGCAATGTGGAGCGCATTATGGCGCGTCTGCACCAGATCAATACACCCCTGCCTCAGGCGAAAAAACACCTTAAAGACCTTTCTTTGCATTATGTGACGAAAGATAGAGCGGCGGACTGGCCACAGGCCTTAATGGATCTGGGGGCCTTGGTTTGCCGCCCGAAAAACCCGAATTGTCCGGCATGTCCGCTGCAACGCTATTGTAAAGCATCCGTTCTTGATGACCCGGCCTCATTGCCGCGACGGGTGCCAAAAGCGGCACGTCCGTTACGTTTCGGAGCCACCTTTGTATTGCAACAGGGACAGAAAGTATGGCTGCGCCGCAGGCCGCCAAAAGGCTTGTTGGGTGGCATGAGCGAAGTGCCGGGCACCAAATGGGCTGAAAAAAAAGAACCCACCAATACACATATGCAAGAGGCGCCAGTACCGGCCAATTGGCAGCCACAAGGCATGATCCATCACGTTTTCACACATTTTTCGCTGGAACTTGCGGTGTATTGGGCACAGGCCCCTAATACTTGTCAGGCAAAAGACGGCTGGTGGGCAGATATATCCGCACTGGACGATGAAGCCCTGCCAAGTGTGATGCGCAAAGTATTGGCCGCTGGCCTGAAAAATCACTAAAAAGGGGTGATTACAAAAAGAGATAGCCCAACCATGTCAAAGTCTGAATGTTATGCCGAAGTGCATCAGCAAATCAAAGCCGTGATTGATGGCGAAACCAGCCGCACCGCCAGGTTTGCCACCGCCGCCTGCCTTTTAAGCCAGATGTTTTCCCCCAGGTTTTACTGGACCGGCTTTTATGAAGTGGACCCGCATAAACAAGACGAGCTTGTTGTCGGGCCCTATCAGGGCACGCTGGGTTGTTTGCGCATCGCTTTTTCCAGGGGGGTGTGCGGCGCGGCGGCCAGAACCGGTAAAACCCAAATCGTCGCCAATGTGCATGCTGTGGCTGATCATATAGCCTGTGATGCCGCCACCAATTCTGAAATCGTGGTGCCGGTATTTGATAAGCTCGGCTCTCTCGTCGCCGTGCTGGATATAGACAGCACCCAGAAAAATGCTTTCGATGCCACCGACCAAGCAGGTCTGGAAGCCATTTGCACGGACCTTTTGTATTAGGGGCAGGGCCCATTAATTATATTCAATTCTGTTTGACAAGAAGGGTTAAGGTGTCAACAAATGCGGTAAAGCACAGGTTTATCCCTATGCGAGACGCATTTGCGCCGCAGATTGGCTTTTCCTGTCAAACCTGTAAAAGTCCTTCCCGAAAACCGGTCCCCGTTTTTCGGGCAAGAAGGACGACACATGTCCACCAACAAAAAGGCTGAAAAAGCAATAACGAATCTGGTGGACAGAATACGGGCCTGTTCCATCTGTACTGATTTACCACTGGGTCCAAGACCTTTATTGCAGGTAGACCCGGCGGCAAGAATATTGATCGCCGGGCAGGCACCGGGGCGAAAAACTCACGTAAAAGGCGTTCCTTTTGATGATGCCTCCGGGGATCGCTTGAGAAGCTGGATGGGGGTTGACCGGCAAACATTTTATAATGAGAAAAAAATTGCCATTTTGCCCATGGGTTTTTGTTATCCCGGCACCGGAAAATCTGGCGACCTGCCCCCGCGTGCAGAATGTGAACCGGCCTGGCGCGAAGCCATATTGGAAAAACTGCCGAACATCAAAACAACGCTGGTCATAGGCCAATACGCCTTGCGCTGGCATTTAGGCACAGCCAGAAAAGACAATTTGACCAAAACGGTACAGGCATGGCAATCCTATTGGCCAGAGCTGTTACCGCTTCCCCACCCCAGTCCGCGCAATATACGCTGGTTTATGCAAAACCCCTGGTTTGATGCGCAGGTTATTCCGGCCCTTCGCGAGCATGTTCAACTGGTTTTATCATAACGCCTTTGCACCTTTTCCCTTGATTTTCTGATTTTGCCTTGAGGCAATGCCTGTTTGCTGGCAAATTGTAGTGCTTACTGGGGGATTACCATGAAACGCTTTATGCAAGCCTTTGCGCTTGGCTGCACACTGCTGGGGTTTACACACCCGGTTTTAGCTTGTGATTTTGATGACAAGGACGGGTTGGATGTCGGGCTGGTGCTAAGCGGCGGCGGCGCCAAGGCCAGCACTCAGGTCGGGGTTATGCAGATACTGGATGAGCTGGACATTCCCATTCATTGCATTACCGGCACCAGCATGGGTTCGGTTGTGGGGGCCTTTTATGCCGCAGGCTATAGCGCCAAAGAGATCGGCGAAATGTTGAGCGGTAATGACTGGGGCAAGATTTTTCGAGGCAATACGCCGCGCCGGGATAAATCCTTTATCGAAAAAGAACGCGAAGAAAGTTATTTTTCCGGCAATGTCGCCAGTATCGATAAAGATGGTGTGAAACTGCCGGGCGGACTTTCCTCCATGCAGGGCCTGAAACTCTATTACCGTGAGGTGCTGGCCGATGTGCCAGCTGATATGGATTTTGACGAACTGGAGATACCTTTTCGCGCCGTCGCCACGGATCTGCACACCGGGGCGTTAACCGCCTTTGACCATGGCGATCTGGTTGAAAGCATTTTGGCCAGCATGGCGGTGCCCGGTGTTTTTGCCCCCAGAGAAATAGATAACCACCTTTATGTGGACGGAGGCATAGCCTCAAACCTGCCCATTGAAACTGCCCGAAAAATGGGCGCTGATATTATTATCGCCATTGATGTCTCCAATCCGCCGCCAACCCCGCAATCCGATATTTCGGTTGCCGGCACCGCTTTGCAAATTACCACGATTGTGGTGTGGCGCGGTGTGCAACGTGAACTGGCCTTACTGGATGAGAATGATCTTCTGATCAGGCCAAACACCATTAATATTGGCACCGCTGCCTATGAACGCTCTGCTGAAGGCATTGCTGCCGGGCGGCAGGCAGGTATGCGCCTTAAAGAGGCACTTTTGGCCATCAAGGCAAAAGCCGCCCCGGCACACCGGCGGTTAATGACGGACAAAAAGCCAGCATTATTGGCTGACTTTCATATTAAAAACAAAACAGGCATGAAAGACAGCCTGATCCGCAACCGTTTCCTGCAAGGCCATAGCCAGGGCGATGACCCGAAAATGCAGAAACGTCGCCTGCGTGATCTGGCCTCTTTTGGCGGCTTTGGTGAAGTGGATATTGCCCATTCCAATGGGGCCACGGTTCTCACCGTCGATAAGAACGCCCTGGGGCAAAACCTTTTGCAGATCGGAATTAATGCCACCAATGATTTTGAAGGCAGCTCGACCTACTCCCTGCTGGCGCGCTTAACCCACCGGCCATTGAGCACCCGTGGCGGTGATTTCAGTCTGTCCGGCGAATTTGGCACCAATATTGGCCTTAGCGCCGAGCTTTACCAACCTCTTGGTGCGGGCGGCCGGTTTTTTATCCAGCCAGAAATATTTGCCAGATGGGAGCAGCGCAAGATCGATATTATCACCATAAGACTGGGTGACTTTCTGGTGCGTAAAGTCGGTGTGCGCGGGCGCATGGGCCGTGAAATTGGCAAATGGGGGGTGGCGGCGCTGGAAGGCGGGGTTGAAAATACGCGCATTTCCGAAATTGTCAGCATTTTGGACAATTTCAAGAGCCGCAGCGCCGACCGCGCCAGTTTTGGTCTCTATTTTGCCGCCGACACGCTGGATCGCAATGACTGGCCGACCTCTGGCCAGAGAATACGGGTGCGGGCCAAGCGGACCTATGATCTTGGCAGCGGCAACGTAGCAGCGGTTGATACGATTAATTCTTCATGGCTGGCCGCATTCAAGGCTTCCAATTATGGGTTATTGCTCAATGGCAGATATGGTGAGACCTCAAACAAGGATACATTTAATAGCTCATAATAGCTCACTTGAGTTTTTCTCACTGGGTGGCTTTCGCCAAATTGGCTCTTTTTCGGATAACGCCATACCGGCGCGTTCGTTTGGCTATGGTTCTGTTGAGGTTTTCCATCGCCTGACGGACACCGGCAAGCTGGTTGATCTGCCTATTTATGTCGGCATTATCGGCGAATACGCGCGCTTTCCCCTTGGGTTTTTTGACGTCGATCAGAGAGCCAGTGTGTATGCAGGCTCACTCTATATTGGTGCCGACACACCACTGGGGCCCCTGTTTCTTGGCGGCGCGTATGGCAGTGGCAGCACCACACAGTTTTTCTTCAAATTCGGGCGCACCTTTTAGGCACTATCCCCACACCAATAGAAAACGGCCCCCGCTCTTAATGTGAGCCGGGGCCATCATTCTTATGCTTTGGCGGGTTTTAATCCAATGCGTTTCCAGATCAGAAACACCGCCGGGATCACCAACAGCGTCAATATGGTAGAACTGACCATGCCACCGACCATAGGCGCGGCAATGCGGCGCATCACTTCTGAGCCGGTGCCGGTGCCCAACATGATCGGCAACAGACCGGCGATGACCACCGCAACCGTCATCATGATCGGGCGAACCCGCATCAGGGCACCTTCGATAATGGCCTTGCGCAAGTCAGCAAGGTCAAAGGTGCGACCCTCGGCCTCTGTCACAGCCTTTTGCGCTTCCATCGCCTGTTCAAGATACACCATCATCAACACGCCGATCTCTACCGATACCCCGGCAAGGGCAATGAAGCCAACACCCACGGCAACTGACATATTGTAGCCAAGAAGGTCCATCAGCCACAATCCGCCAACCAGTGCCAATGGCAAGGTTCCCATAATGATCAGCACCGGCGTTACCCGGCGAAAGTTCAAAAACAGCAAGAGCAGGATGATGATCAAAGTCACCGGAACGACTACAGAAAGCCTTTCTTTGGCTCGCTCCATATACTCATATTGTCCTGACCAGCTCAACGAATAACCCGGCGGCAAGGTTATATTCTCCTCCACCGCTACTTTGGCATCGGCCACATAAGAGCTGATGTCACGCCCGGCAATGTCCACATAAATCCAGCCATTGAGCCGTGCATTTTCACTGCGGATGACGCCTGGTCCCCCCGATATGGAAATATCAGCCAGACGCTCCAGCGGGATTTGCGCCCCCAGAGGCGTTACAACCGGCAGGTTTTTCAGTTTTTGCAAACTGTCGCGATAATCGCGTGGATAGCGTAAATTTATCGGATAACGCTCCAGACCTTCAACGCTCATGCTGATGGTCATGCCGCCAATGGCGGTGCGCACCACATCTTGAACATCAGCAACATTCAACCCGAAACGCGCAGCCTCGGCGCGGCGAATATCAACATCAATGAAGCGACCACCCGTTACTCGTTCGGCATACACCGAGGCCGTTCCGGGCACCGCTTTAATGACATCTTCAATGCGCTCGCCAACCTCACCAATGACATTAAGATCAGGCCCGGCCACCTTGATGCCCACCGGGGTTTTGATTCCGGTGGCCAGCATATCAATGCGGTTTTTGATCGGCATAATCCAGACATTGGTCAGGCTTGGAACCTGAACAATACGGTCAAGCTCGGCCTTTAACTTGTCCAGCGTCATACCCGGACGCCATTCATCCACAGGTTTAAGTTGAATGGTGGTTTCAACCATGGTCAGTGGTGCAGGGTCCGTGGCCGTATCGGCACGCCCGGCCTTGGCATAGGTTGTTTTGACCTCAGGCACGGTCATAATCAGCTTGTTGGTTTGCTGAATAATCTGCGCCATTTTACCGGCAGAAACTGCGGGAAAGGCGCTGGGCATATACAAAAGGTCGCCCTCGTTCAGGTCCGGCATAAATTCACCGCCCATGCGTGATAAGGGCACAGAGGCACTGGCCAGAACCAGCCCGGCAGCAACCAGCATCATCACCGGGTGTTTCAGCACCACATTGATGAATGGTCTATAGCCCGCAATGAGCAACCAATTGATCGGATTTTTGTGCTCCGGTAATATTTTGCCACGTATGAAATACCCCATAAGCACCGGCACCAGCGTTACAGAGATGCCCGCCGCCGCCGCCATGGCATAGGTTTTGGTATAGGCCAGCGGATGAAACAAGCGGCCTTCTTGCGCTTCCAACGCAAAAATAGGCACAAAACTGAAGGTGATAATCAGCAAAGAGAAAAACAGGGCCGGGCCAACTTCGATGGCCGCTTCAGTAACGATCCGCCATCGGTTTTCAGGCGTTAGCGGCTCTCGCTCAATATGCTTGTGCATGTTCTCAATCATCACAATGGCAGCGTCCACCATGGCGCCAATGGCGATGGCAATGCCGCCCAGTGACATGATATTGGCATTAATACCCTGCATGTTCATGACGATGAAAGCGGCCAGCACCCCAAGGGGCAAGCTAAGCACAATCACCAGTGCCGAGCGCAGATGAAACAGAAAAATAGCGCACACCAAAATCACCACAATAAACTCTTCGGTGAGCTTCTCCCGCAACGTATCCACGGCCCGTTCAATCAATGATGAACGGTCATAGGTCGTAACCACCTCCACTCCTTCGGGCAGGCTTTTTTGTAAAATCTCCAGCTTTTCCTTGACCAGATCAATAGTGCGCAGCGCATTTTCGCCAAAGCGCATGATGATGACGCCACCAACAGCCTCACCTTCGCCATTCAGCTCACCAATGCCCCGGCGCAACTCTGGCCCAAGGCGGATTTGCGCCACATCCCGTAAGAGAACCGGTGTGCCGTCACTAGTGACTTTCAAGGGGATCAGCTTTAGATCATCTTCTGATTTGATATAACCCGAAGCGCGCACCATGTATTCGGCCTCAGCCATTTCGATAACCCGGCCTCCCGTTTCCTGATTGCCGCGCACTATGGCTTTACGCACCTGCTCCAGCGGAATATTATAGCTACGCAGTTTGTCCGGATCGACGATCACCTGGTATTGTTTGACCATCCCGCCGATCGTGGCCACTTCGGAGACACCTGGCACGGTTTGTAATTCATATTTTAAGAACCAGTCCTGAATGGACCGTAACTGGGCAAGATCATGCCCGCCAGTGCGGTCAACCAGAGCATATTGATAAACCCAGCCCACACCGGTGGCATCGGGGCCAAGGGCAGGCTTTGCGCTTGATGGCAAGGTTGGGGCAACCTGGGAAAGATATTCCAGCACCCGTGATCTGGCCCAATACAAGTCCGTGCCGTCTTTGAAAATAATATAGACAAAGCTGTCATTAAAAAACGAATAGCCACGCACCGTAATTGCCCCCGGCACAGCCAGCATGGCCGTGGTCAAAGGATACGTCACTTGATCTTCAACCACTTGCGGGGCCTGACCCGGATATGAGGTTTTAATAATCACCTGAACGTCTGAAAGGTCCGGTATGGCATCAAGCGGGGTTTGCTTCAAAGTGTAAACACCCCAGCCGGCCAGCAATAACGCCAGCATGATCACCAAAAAACGGTTGCCTATCGACCAGCGAATAAGGGCGGCAATCATTGTGCTGTCTCCTTCATATTGGTCATGGCGGGCATTTTGCGAAGGGTTGTAATCACAAAATCACCGTTTTCGTTTGCCTTTTCAAGAACTCTGAAGTGCACGGTATCGCCAATGGCAATGCCTTTGAGGTTTTCAGGTTTGGTGACAAACGCCATGGTCATTTCTGGCCAGCCCATAGATTCTATCGGTTGGTGGGTCAGGGTAACCATACCCATATCGGCCATTATCTTGTCTATGACCCCCATGGTTTCCGCCTGACCGACGATATCGGTTGTTGGCGGCGACATACGCAAGGTAGTGCCACGCAAAGATGCCTCACTGTCGATCAGGAACTGGCTGGAGATAACGACTTCCTCGCCATCAACGAGGCCATCCAGAATTTCAACCTTGCCATCAGACTCCATCCCGGTCTGAATTTTTGCCGGTTGAAAACGACCATCCCCAAGCGCCAGAATTACCCGTGTCGACTTTCCCGTGCGGATCAGGGCTTCACGATCGATCACCAAAATTCCAACATGGGGCTCTGCCAGAACGCTGATTTTGGCATACATGTCCGGCTTGAGAATACCATCGGGGTTGGTAAAGCGCATACGTACCTGAACGGTGCGCGCGCCGGCATTGACGGTGGGGTAGATATAATCCACCTCACCCTTCCAGATCCGTCCGGGAATAGCCTCAAGGCGCATCGTTACCTTCTGCCCAGACTTTACCCACATGGCTTCGTTTTCAAAAACTTCCGCCAACACCCAGACACTGGACAGATCGGACAGCATCATGATCTGACGACCAGGTTTAACAAAGGCTCCCTCACCGGCGCCCAGCATGGTGATCACCCCGTCTTGTGGGGCATATATCCTGATGAGGCGGCGGGATTTACCTGATTTTTTGATACGGATGATTTGGGCTGCACTCATTCCCAGAGCATCAAGGCGGCTTTTAGCGGCACGGATCAGACTTGCCTTGCCAATACGCACAGCTTGCAAATATTCTTCCTGGGCGCTGACCATCGGACGTGAGTAAAGGTCAAACAAGGGCTGGCCTTTGCGCACCGTATCGCCAGGCGATTTTACAAAAAGTTTTTCGATCCAGCCTTCAGTGCGCACATCAACGATCGCGGTTTTGTCATCATCGGCGCGCACAAACCCCACCGTATCAATATTGCGATAAAGCGTGGCCCGCTCCACCTTGCCAATACGCACACCGATATTGTTTTGCACCGTCGGGTTAATCTGGACCAGGCTATCGCTGTCGCCGCCATCTTCATCACCGGCATAAACTGGAACCAGATCCATACCCATGGGCGACTTGCCCGGATTGTCTGAGCGAAAGTTTGGATCCATTGGCGCTTTCCAATAGAGCACTTTTTTCTCAACCGATGACGATACCTGATCGCCCTGAGGTGAACGCAACGTCATTTTTGCCAGCACATATCCACCGGCAAGGCCCAGGAATAACAAGACAGCCGCAAGGATTATATTTAATTTATTCATTGTCTTCTCCTCCCAGGAAAAGTAGCGCAGCGTGAGATTTCTCTCGATCAACACGCAAACGCAAAAGGGTCAATTGTGTATCCAGAACGGCCAGTTCGGCACGCACCAGTTCGGCAAAGTCCGCCGTTTCATTTTCATAGCCAATCAGCGCCGCCTCGGCCGTGTCATTGGCTCTTTTGAGAACATCATCCTGATAAAGCGCAATGCGCTCACCCAATCTGGCCCATTTTGCATAAGCCCGGCCAAGTTCCCGGTTCAGTTCCAGCAATTGTGCATCACGGCCAAGGCGCGTTGAGGCTTTAAGGCGCTTGGCGGCGTTCAAACGGCGGTCCTGACGATTAGCGGTAAACAATGGAATGCTTAGCGCAACGCCGATGGAACCAAAATCCGAACGACTATCCCGCAGACCATACGCGCCATCTACGGAAAAACCTGGCTTATATTGCTCACCTGCAATATCCACATCCCGGTCTCGCGCATCCAGTCTGGCATCAAACACCTTGATGCTGGGATGACGAACCAGACGCGCCTGCATATCCGTGGCGCTTGGAAATGGTGGTAATTCCGGAAAGGCTTTTGGCAGGGGTCGCGCCGCATTGGCAATACCTACCAAGCGGATCATATCCGCTCTGGCAATATCGCTTTTGCGGTCTATCTCCACCAATTTTGCCCCTAGCAGGGACGTTTCCAAATCAATCCGCAGAACATTTTGTGCGGCACTTCGCCCGGTGGCAAAAACCGCTTCGGCGATGCCGCCCAAATCGGAGATTTGCGCCTGGGATTCCTCGGTAATTTTTCGTGCGCCACGCCAGTAATACAGCTCCAGCCAGGCCGTGCGGGTTTGTAACGCTATCTGACGCTCGGTCAGGGTTTTGCGCATACGCTCTGCCCTGGCTTCACTTAATCGCTTTTTTCTGGTCAGACTGCGGCTTTTGCCTTTGGGAAATGCCTGGCGCACACCAAGGGCAAGTTGTGTCATGCCTTCGCGGTTAATATCAAAGGAAGAAAGCGGCACACTTTGCATACGCGCCGTGATGGTAGGGTCCGGCAATTGACTGTCGGCAATGGCACGTTCTTCCAAAGCCAGTGCGCGCTCTTCATAAAGGGCGACACTGGGGTCATTGGCCTGTAAAGCGATTTTCACGCTCTCAGACAGGCTCAGCGGCGTTTGTGCTTTCGCGTGGCCCGCTGCGACCATAACAGCAAGCACAACAGGCAAAAGCCTGTAAATCATGGAGGTCATATCTGCCTCTTTTTCTCAAAAGGTGAATTTTCTCTTGGGCGCCAGTTATGCAGGCGTTATCGCGCCCACATTCGTCCAATAACGGTAATGAAGAAAATTCAGCTTCGAGGAGGCGGTGTGTTCAATGTTTGTTGAAAAGAAAATGTATGATCGTCATGCTGGCGTTCAAGCACAGGACGACCCGTTGGTGCAGCCTTCACAAGAAATGGCGTTAAAAACGCCATGCCGACACAAGCGGAAGCACAGATTTTAACGCAATTTATATCATCCTTGCACGGTCCATCAGAAGAATGATGACAACCGCCATGTTCCGCACATGGCGTCATATCCTGCATATCCTGTGCACAACCGGACGTGCTGTTTGCATCCATGCCAATAGCCGACAAATCATCGGCAGCGGCCCGCGTCGCTGGCGCATACGCAAGCGCAAATGCCATCATCATCAAGACGGCAATGATGGTGCCTGCTTTTGGAATGAATGACAAAATTGGCATTTAATATTCCCGGTTCTTATTTCCACATAGGCGCGTTACCCCGATTATGCAACGCCAGGCCGCTCAACAAAATGTGAGAAACCTTAAAGGATTGAGCCCAGCCCTTGCCTCAGGCCTGATCGCGGACATCGGCGGCCAGCACCGCGTCCAGACCGTCCTGCAGATAATCCCCCAATATGGGCACGCCCATCAAATAGCGTGAGGTTGGACCGCTCGCCCGTTCTTTGGCGCGCTTGACCACATGGGCCCATTCGCTGGCTTCATACTCACCACGGCCAATCCACATTAGCGCCACCAGCTCGGCAGCCTGATCCACATTCAACGCATCAATAACAACGCGTAAATCTTCCCCGGTCAGATCGCCGGGTGTATCTTGCAAAATATCCAGATCGCAATCATCAGTCGGGTTGGAGCCTGAATCGGGATCCGAAACAGCCTCTTTTACATCATAGGCATGGGCGTGTTCGATAATGGCATTAACCAGATCAGGGCTCAGTTCCATGGTAATTCTCCTTTGGATCCAGACATAAAAACAGCATAACCGATTACGCAGGCGGTGAACCGTGACCTGGTGCCGCAGGCAGAAATTCGTTTATTTGTCCAACAGTTTTTCCAGGGAAGAAGGCGATATGGCTTGTGATGCTTTTTTCAGTGCTTTTAGCGGGACATTTTCTCCCTTTACGGCAATGATAAAGTTTTGATAATTCCAGGCGACACTACCCTTGGCGGTTGACGTCTCCCATTTTTGCATAACCAGGCGGTCTTTTTCCTTTTCCAGAGACTCAAAACTGCCATCATCTTTTTTTACCATCCGCTTTGCGCCGGACAGGCCAGCTACGGTTTTTAATAAATTCATGCCCGGTGAATTGGCAATATTCAATTCAATCTGCCGACCGCCAGAACCCTCGTATATGGCGTGCAGGGTCACCATTTTGATCGGTGTGTCCTGTGCTTTCACATCAACAGAAACCCGCTTCATGCCCGCCAGTCGTGCAGGGGCCAATTCTTCAAAAGCAGCCAGATCGGTTATTACCTTGGCAGAACCACCGCTCATGGCCGCCAGCATACCGCCAAGATCACCATTACGAGCCGCTTCGCTTATGGCTGTGGATTGGTCTTCCAGAACCTTTTCACTTTGCGCTTGCCTATGGGAGGTCGTTATTTGCCGGGGCCGCAGGCTTTGCACCATCAGTCCCAACATAAAATTTATAATCAAGGCAAGCAGCACGGCCACAATGGTATAGGAAACTTCTTTTTCCCGGTCGGGACCCATCAATACCGGCAGACCCAAAAACAGAAGATAGATTGAATACAGACCCGCCAGCGCCGCCAAAAAGCTCAAAACCGGAATGGCAAGAAACACACCGCCAAGCCAGCTTGCCACCCACGCATAGGCAGAGAGCTTGAAAGCCTGATTAAAATTTTTCTGTGCGCCAAAATAAGGGGCAATCGCGCTGAGCACAAAAGCGAAAATATAAATGCCCCCAAGGGAGAGAACAAAAGAAATCAGGGCGTTGAACAGGCCAGAAAAAAATGGCACACGATAATACATGCCCATGACCTGGGTGCCCAGGATGGACGTGCCAATAAACCCTGCAATGGCCGGAATAGCCGCCAGCGGCATAATCCAGTCTTTATAAAGCGCCGACAGATCGAGGCTTTCACCATCAATGGCCTCCCATTCCGCTTTTGGCTCAAGGATCAGGCGCCTGGCCCGCTCTATCTGTTGTTCAAACATGGTTATCCTTTATGGCTGCGCGCACAATGATGCCTGTCAATCATAACATGGGTCACGGTTTCGCGCGAGAGGGGAATGCGTGCATTTTTTCAGAGGATCGTTGCCAGTATGGACTTTACGTCTGCCTCTGTGGTGTTCCAGCTGGTAACAAACCGGGCGGACCCATCCGGCCAGCCATAAAATTGCGCCCCGGCACGGCGCATGGCTTCATTCTGACCATCATTAAAGCGCACAAACACTTCATTGCCCTGAACCGGGTGTTCCAAAGTGCCGCCCGCGCGCACAAACCCTTCTGCCAGCGCCGTAGCAGCCGCATTGGCATTTCCTGCCAGCTCCACCCATAGGCCGCCATCCAGCATGGCCAATACCTGGGCGGCGACATAACGCTGCTTGGGTGGCATATGCCCGCCCCTTTTTCGCCGCGCTTCCAGGGCGTTAAAACGTTTGGCGTGATCGCCAAACAGGATGATGGTTTCAGCACCCATTGCCCCGTTTTTGGTAAAGCCAAAAGACAAGACATCAATGCCCGCTTTCCAGGTCATTTGCGCTGCACTGGCCCCGCTTTCCACCAACGCATTGGCAAAGCGGGCACCATCCATATGACAGCACAGACCAGCCCTGTGGGCCTGATCGCAGAGGGTTTTAATGGCATCCAGATCATAAGCCGTGCCTGCTTCGCTTAGCTGTGAAAGAGACAAAACATCGGCCGGGGTTTCATGAACAAAATCACGATCCATGCTCCCCAGAAATTTCTGTAGCGCTAATTCTGTAATCAGATCATGCGCACCGGCAAGCGGCATGACTTTGCCGCCATGGGTATAAAATTCAGGAGCACCACGTTCATCACGATTGATGTGTGCATTTTCATGACACAGGATCGCACCATCCGGCGGGCATAAAATACTTAATGCCAGTGCGTTGGCCGCCGTGCCGGATGAAACAAAGGTCACGGCCAGTTCGGATTCAAACAGACTGCATAGCGCCTCAGCCGCCGTTTCACTCCACGCATCGGCACCATAACTGGCGGCAGCACCGTCATTGGCAGCCGCTATTGCGGTCATGACCGCCGGGTGGGCCGGGGCCGTGGTATCAGAGGCAAAATTCATTCGGCGGCGGCATCCAAACTCTTTTTGTCCAACGCATCCAGTCCGCAAATGAAGACAAGCACTCCAGGCTCGATGGCTTTCATTAGCTTACGGGCCGACCATTTTTCCTGCAGGGCAATGCGTAAATACCCTACATAGAGGTTGAGCAACCCATAAGAAGCAACCCGTCGCAACTCCTTGTCATCTGGCAAAAAGTGCACCGAAGCAGAATTTTCAACGATCTTGCTCATATCGCGTAAAGTATCACTGAATTGCTGTTCTTCGCCAGGACCCCATGACCAGGTAAAGGCCATGACCTGACGGGTTAACTCCGGATCATGCAAGTCACGGGCACTCAGGGCTTCCAAGGCCCCCATAACCAGTTCCAGAAAGCTTTCAGCACTGGCCATACGATCTTTGAACAACTCAAGAAGAATTTTATTGGATTCCAGAAAAATCTCGTGAATCAATTCCGACTTGGTCTGGAAATATTGCATGACCAGCGATGGCGATACATCGGCCTCATCGGCAACTTTTCGGATCGTGGTATCCTGCATGCCATGTTTTTTGATGAC
>JAJFFP010000027.1 GCA_021776595.1 Robiginitomaculum sp.
CTCATGCCTTCGCCTGATTTCATCTTTTCCTTCATGGCCGCCATATCCATGCCGTCACTTTTCATTTTTTCGCGCATTTTAGACATTATGGCTTTGCATTCTTCAGGCATGCTTTCCATCATGGCGGCGTGTTTTTCTTTCATCATCTTATGTTTGCCGCCATCCTTCATGGCAGCATGCTGGTCCGGCATCATCTGATGCTTGTCTCCGCTCATTTGGGAAGCATGTTTATCTTTCATTTTTTCGTGCATGAGTTTGTGGCATTTTTTATGCTCTTCACTCATGCCTTCGCCTGATTTCATCTTTTCCTTCATGGCTGCCATGTCCATGCCGTCACTTTTCATTTTTTCGCGCATTTTAGACATTATGGCTTTGCATTCTTCAGGCATGCCTTCCACCATGGCCGCGTGTTTTTCTTTCATCATCTTGTGTTTGCCGCCAGCCTTCATGGCAGCATGCTTGTCCGACATCATCTGATGCTTTTCATGCCCCATGGACATAGATTTTTCCGTCGGTGAGGTGGTGCTGGAAGGGTCAGTCTGGTTCGCTTGCGTAGTCGCACAAGCACTAAGTGCTAACAGACCAGCCGTAACCGCCGGGATCGTGATGAATTTTATAATCATTGCCAAACTCCATTATATGAGGGTAATACGGAACAACTGGCCTCTTCCCTCCAGCGCTTGCATAATATCTGCTTACTTCCAAATTTCAAAAAAATGGGCTTGCTATTAATTTAGGCCAGAACGTGAAGAGGAGGCGCAAGGTATATACCAGCCTCAAGTTCCCATATAATGCACCAATCCCAGTTGGACAACGCTACCACAAATTATATAACTCTAAATTATAACAATAGGTTATTAAAATTAACGATATGGACACCCCTCCTTTCCTCTCCGCCATTACCCTTTGTTATTATTGATGCATTTTCCCTGAACACCCTCGTTACCACAAATATCCCCAAAAAAGGTTTTCAGTCCGCCGGATACTTGTCGCCTTTGGCACTGGGACCACATTTTTTATCATCGATTAAGAAGCATCTCGAAGTGCACAAGCGCATTGAATTCTCTGTGGCCAAGGTTGGAGATAATGCGCAGCAAAAATATGACTGATAGCCTTCTTCAATTCACGGAATATGTGAGAGTTAAAAATTACTGGCTCCCTTCCTTATACTGCCTGAAATTGGCAACAAGCTCTGCGAAGGGTTTTAGGCTGTACCTTTTGAATCTCTCTTAATCCACGAACGCCAAGTCATACTTAACATCAGCCTGAGCCTTGTTGATATCGCTGCATCACTGTATCAGGCATTCAGTCTTGAGGGTGCTGTCAGAGGAAAATGGCTTGAGCTACAATTGCTAATATCGTACCGTGCTCAGATACATAAACCCATTTCGTTATTTCAAGACCTCACCCGATGTTATCCGCCTAGCGGTGATGATGGTTGTTCGTTTTCCACTTTCATTGCGCAATATTGAAAATTTGCTGCACGAACGAGGTATTGATATCACGCATGAAACGGTTCGTATCTGGTGGAGCCGGTTCGGTCCAATGTTTGCCAGAGAAATCAGAAAGCGGTGGGTCCAAAACCAGAATTATCCAAACTGGGCCTGGCATCTGGATGATGGTTGTTCGTGAACATCAATGGTAAACTTCACTAATTGTGGCTTACCGTCGACAACGAAGGCGAAGTGCTGGAAACGTATGTTACCAAACGGCGCAATCGCCAGGCCGCATTACGC
Source organism: Robiginitomaculum sp. (assembly GCA_021776595.1). GTDB lineage: Bacteria > Pseudomonadota > Alphaproteobacteria > Caulobacterales > Maricaulaceae > Robiginitomaculum_B. The sequence continues at coordinate 1,737 of JAJFFP010000027.1, forward strand.
CCGGTTTGCCGCCCCAACACACTATCAAGAAGTGTAACTTAACACAGTTATTCGTGTGTTTGGAGAGTTTTTGCGTTTTAGATGAATAAATAAACTCATTCAGCCCTTTAAGTTATGGCATTACATCCAATAGCAATGACTTTGAGCAGCAGGTAATTATAGTGCAATATTTTTACGACCTTCAACAAACAAAGTTTGCGAAAAATGCGGACAATTGCACATGGTCCAATCCCCCGCTCCTGCTATTACCTTGATAGCATGGAATTTTTTGTTATGGCACACATGTTTTTACGCATTATAAATATTCTGAAGCCTATTAATTGGCGTTCCCAAACTCTCTTTTTTCAATATCAACAGCGGTGCCAGCCAATCTGGAAGCGATATAATTGTAGTAATGTGTATCTTGGGAATAATCCAGTTTTGCTTCACTGAGAAAAGCATCAATAAGAAAATCATCTTTCCAGTGAAAATAATATCCCCAACCAAATATTAAGGTAATCAGCATGAAACCCAGAGAAATTATAGCTGGTTCCAAGCCGTTCCCTGATAAGTTTTGACCCAAAACAGCGATGTAAATCCAGTAGGCCGCACCAATAACAATTGCGATTTTCACAATAAAAGTGATAGCTTCAAAACGTTTGATAAACAATCGTATTTTCCAGGAAACCGTAGTGCTGTAGCGATCCAGATATTCAGCACGCTTTGCGTTCCATAAGGCAGCCTTGGTCCACAAAATTACACTTTCTTCCCACGACTTGTCCATGTCTTTCAAACGCCCTTCACGGATAAAAATATTACCGGCGCACAAGCGCATACGCTCTGCAATATCTGAGTATCTCATGGCAACATTATGGGCAAAATGATCTGTGCAGCGAATAAGCTCACGATAAACCATCCAGCGGAAAAAAAACCTGGCCGCAGTGGAAACCAAGCTAAGCAGGATCAGGAATATACTGAAATACAGCAATTCACTACCATTAAAACGGGGAAGAAAGGCCAGACGCTCTCCAAACAGAAACCCTCTGATTTCATTATGGTTTGTATAATACAACAAAGCACTGATAACCGTAAAAACATAAGTCCCAAAGATAAGCAGGGTAATCAATCGCAAAGAAAAATATAATTTTTCTGCCCGGCGCTGATTGTCATCTGCTGCCTCATAGGCCTGTCTATCCTTGGGAAACGAAGCCCTGCATTCTTCTTTGATTTGCCTGGAAAATGGCGTGACATATTTCCCGACCCTGGCAAAGCCATCTTTTTTAGATTGCTCGTCAGCGAGATCTGCATGCTCCTGAGCATCATGACATGGCGCATCCGGTCCGGAACCATTGGCTTTAGAATCGCTCTCGTTAGGTTGACCATTTATCAGTATAGCATCGACCGTGTTGCTCGCATGACCATTACCCGTAGCGTTTTGTTGAACACCCTCTTCGTTCTCCAAGAACAGCCCTCCCCTTAGCTATTGCCCTGCACTACCCTTAACCAGAAGAACGCCTATGAACAAGAAACAATTTCTAATATTTATAAAAATTCCTTGCGTATCACAATATTGTGAATATTGTTTTTTAGTGCAGATTTATTCTATATACTACCTTCATATTTTATAGGTACGCTTCATGTTTGGCATCAAATTCACAGACTATTTTACGCAGTTCACTATCCCGGAGATACATCTGGAAACCTGGCTGCAATATTCTGCGGCACTGGCCACACTTGTTTCTGTATTTGCTGTCGTGGTTGTTGCCGCATTAGGGTTTTGGATAAATCAAAACAGACTACGAAGAGATTTTACACAAAACATTATGCTCCAGCGACTGAGCAATCCGGACCTTGTCAGGGCATCGCAATTGATTGCCAACCGCGTTGCCATTAGCGACAGTTATCCGATAAACCCTCCAGATGATGAAGAAAACCGCCTGGTCGTTATGCTGTTAAGTTATTATGAGTTTGTGGCCGTTGGGTATTTACGAAAAGATCTAAGCCGGAAAATTGTAAAGCGACAGGCGCAGAATGCCATGAAATCTGCATATTTTATTACACGAGATTATATTTTGAATAGAAGGTCCGCCCTTGATAGAAAACGGCTATATATCGAATTGGAAACCCTGGCGAAACGATTTTAATAAACGCACCGTTTAAACTCCATTGACTTTATTGTTGATTTTCAAACCTTGTATGTCCTGGGGGGAATTTGTTGTAATCGGCAGAGGTGATTGATTTAATTATGGGGCTGACATAGATAGCATATAAAGCCTATAGATGTTCTACCAGATCAACTCTGACAGCAACATTTCTCATTTGCTACAACGTCCATTGTGGTATATGTAAAATTCATGAGCTTTAAAAAGTACATAACCTACGCCTAGCTCGAACAAAACCTGACGAATATATAGTAGGTCGTCACCCTTTAAACCCATAAAAATCTCTGGATTTAGCCTCTTGGTATCAAAGCCATAAAGCGGATCGCCAACAGACAATCCTTTATCAATACGCTCCTTGTCGAATTCATTCATCACCCCTGCATACATCCGCAATAAAATTGCTTCAACGCGATCCTTATCTACATCCCCTCTTAAGACCTGTAACTCGGCCTCCAGCTCTGAAATTAGCTCAACTTGTTTGAATTGAGCTTCCTTTGGGTCGCGAGTGCCTAGACTTTTTACAATTTGCTTTCGAAATCCATTCCCATTACTTTTGGGATAAAACCGCTGTACATTAGCAGGTATTGGATAGCGTATTTCGTAGATACTATTCGCTCGCCGGGTGACATAGTTCGCCATGCTTACCCTGTAAAACGATGGCATGGCGAACTACAGAATATGTGATGAATCACAAACTCTGGTAACGCCTTGTCATTCCCGGTTTAACAAGAAAATAATCTAATAATCAATGTGGACAATTGTGTTGAGAAATGTGTTGAAGCGCAAGTGTCAACAATATCGCAACATATTGATTTCATTGGTAAACACAAAACATGGTAGGCCCTAGGGGAATCGAACCCCTCTTTCCAGGTTGAAAACCTGGCGTCCTAACCGATAGACGAAGGGCCCACATGTTTGAGGCGCGAGCTATATCGGCGCTCACCTGTTTTCGCAAGACCTGCGCACACGCTTTTGGAAACTTTTTTCACCTGGTTGTGGTTCACAGGTCGGGCTGATCGGCGATGGCAACATCTTCTATCCGTAAATCAACGCTGTTTCGGCCCCGGTAATCATCGGCTTTCAGCTTGCCGGCCACATGCAGCAATTGCCCATCCTGTGCCAGCAAAATATCTGCAAAGCCGTTATCTTCAGCCCGAAAAGCAATAGCGTTTATGGATTTACCACCATGTGCATCTTCCAGTGTGCATCGCACATGTCCGCCTTTTAATGGCTGCGCCCAACGCACTCGCATATGGGCAAACGCAAAAAGCGGTTCGGGATTGCCCATGCCAAAGGGGGCCGCCTGTTGCAACTCGTCCACAAATGCCCGATCGGCCCCGCGCGCGCTCATCAGGGCATCAATTTTAAGGTTGCGCCCGGCGGCGGCGTGGCGCGCCACATCACCAATCGTATCAATCAAATATGCACGAAAGGCATCCACTTGATCGGCACCAAGGGACAGGCCACCAGCCATAGCGTGGCCACCGCCTTTTTCAATAACGCCGGCGCGGGCTGCCGCCCCAATGGCCTCGCCAAGATTAACACCGCTAATGGAGCGGCCAGAACCTTTTCCCTCTCCGCTTTTCCCATCCAAAGCAATGACAATGGCCGGCACACCATATCGCTCCTTCAAACGGCCCGACACAATGCCGATTACCCCAGGGTGCCAGCCCTCACCGGCCACCACGATCACAGGCTCATCCATGGTGCGGGCCTCTACCTGTTTGAGGGCCGCTTCCTGAACCGCCTGTTCAATATCTCGGCGTTCTCCATTAAAGCGATCAAGCGAGATGGCAATGGCATGACATTCCGCAGGATCATCACTATAGAGCAGGCGCGCGCCAAGATCAGCTTCGCCCACCCTGCCCCCGGCATTGATACGCGGCCCCAGCACAAAGCCCGCATGGTAAGTGCCATAAGGTGGTTCTGCCTTTGCCACTTCTGCCAGCGCCATGATGCCGGCATGACGCGTTTGCGACATGATTTTCAGGCCTTGCGATACCAGCGCCCGGTTAAAGCCGGTGAGCGAAGCCACATCGCAAACGGTGCCAAGCGCGGCGATATCGGCCAGCCCCATAATATCCGGCTCTGGACAGTCTTTGAATAGTTCCCTGGCTCTGCCTTCGCGATTTAGCGCTGCCAGCAACACAAAAACCACCCCGGCGGCGGCCAGAACCCCTTGCCCCGATGTATCATCCGGCCGGTTCGGATTTACCAGTGCGGCCGTGGGCGGCATGTCACCATCAGGCATCAAATGATGATCCAGCACAATGACTTGCAAACCCATATCGCGCGCCGCCGCCAATGGTGCGTAAGATACAGCGCCGCAATCCACCGTAATGACCAGATCAACACCCTGATCTTTCAAGATTTCAAATGCGCCAACGGTTGGGCCATAACCCTCCTTGATACGATCCGGCACATAAAGCCCGGCCTTTATACCCATGCTTAAAAACCAGCGGCGTAACATGGCCGATGAGGTGGCTCCGTCCACATCATAATCTGCAAATACGGCGATAGACTTATTCGCAGTTACCGCATCAAGAATGATACCGGCAGCTTTATCCATATCTTTAAACGTGGATGGGTCTGGAAAATATTCGCGAAAAGTGGGGTTCAAAAATGCCGCCCCCTCATCAGGGCGCACACCGCGAGAGGCCATGACCTGCCCAATTGCCTCTGGCACACCCAATTGCTGACAAAAACGGCGCGCAATGGCGGCATCGTGAGCGCGGGCTTGCCAGCGTTTGCCGCTCAGGGACTTTTCAGCCCCCAGAAAGGCTTCGCTGCCCTGATTGTCTGGCTCTGTGCTCAAATCGTAAAGCGCCCCCGCATACGCCGCCAGGCATCTTCCATAGTGCTCAACAATAAGGTGTGTGTCTGGGCGACATTACCACTTTTACGCACTCCATCAACCAATGTGCCTGATGTAACGCCGGTGGCGGTAAACACAATGTCTTTGCCACCGGCCAGATCATGCAGTTCGTATTTTCGGTTAAAATCCTTAATGCCGGTGCGTTCGGCGCGAGCGCGCTCATCATCATTGCGAAAAACGAGACGGCCCTGCATCTGTCCACCGACACAACGCAAGGCGGCGGCGGCCAGAACCCCTTCGGGAGCACCGCCAGAGCCAATATACATATCAATACCGGTCATTGGATCGGTGGTGCTGATCACCCCGGCAACATCACCATCGGTAATAAAGAAAATCCGCGCCCCAACGGTGCGAATCCGCTCCACCACTTCTTCATGGCGAGGGCGCAACAACACACAAACGGTGAGGTCACAAACTGGCCGGCCCTTGGCGCGGGCAAGCGCCGTTAGATTGTCTTCTATGGATCTATCCAGATCGACTACCCCTGCAGGCAAATCCGGACCGACACCTATTTTGTCCATATAGGTATCTGGGGCAAACAACAAACCACCTCGCGGGGCCATGGCCAGCACGGCCAGCGAGTTGGTCATACCATTGGCGGTTGGCGTTGTGCCTTCCAGCGGATCAAGGGCAATATCGATCTCCGGCCCTTCGCCAGTGCCTACTTCCTCACCGATATAGAGCATCGGCGCTTCATCGCGTTCCCCCTCACCAATGACGATGCGGCCTCGCATGGGCAGAGCGTTCAGTGCCGTGCGCATGGCATCCACGGCAGCCTGATCGGCCGCTTCCTTATCGCCGCGCCCAATCCAGTCATAGGCGGCAATAGCGGCTTTTTCTGCCACATTTGCCGCTGCAAAAATCATGCTGCGGTCCAGTTTGTTGTCTTGCTTAGCCATCAGTCCCCTGCCCTTTTACAAAATTATTGATCAAGATTTTTAGGATCGCCCAGAAATTCTTTTATTTTTCTGGCCGCCTGGCGTATGCGCTGTTCGTTTTCCACCAGTGCCAGACGCACATACCCTTCGCCATATTCTCCAAAGCCCACCCCCGGTGAAACGGCTACCCCTGCCTCTTGCATTAAGCGCTTTGAAAATTCAAGTGAACCCATAACAGCAAACTTTTCCGGTAAAGGTGCCCAGGCAAACATGGAGGCATCTGGCGGCGGGATGTCCCAACCTGCGCGAGCAAAACTTTCTACCATAACATCGCGGCGTTTATGATAGGTGCTGCGCATTTGCGCCACACAATCCTGTGGTCCATCAAGGGCAGCGCAGGCGGCCACCTGTATCGGCGTATAGGCCCCATAATCCAGATAGGATTTTACCCGCCTTAGGGCCGCCACAAGGCGGGGCGAGCCAACAGCAAAGCCCATACGCCATCCGGCCATGGCATAGGTTTTAGAGAGCGAAGTCATTTCGATACAAATATCCATCGCCCCATCGACCTGAAGCACGGAAGGTGGCGGATCGCCATAATAAATCTCGGCATAGGCCAGATCAGAGAGCACAAACATGTCATAGCGCCGCGCCATTGCCACTACGTCTTCATAGAATTTCAGATCGCAGGTCTGCGCCGTCGGATTGGAGGGAAAGCACACCACTACCGCCAATGGGCTGGGCACGCTATGTCGCGCTGCGCTATCGATGGCGCGCAGGTATTCTTCGGCGTCCAGCGCTTCGATATGGCGGATACTGGCACCGGCAATTAAAAATCCGAACGGATGGATGGGATAAGACGGGTTTGGCGAGAGTATAATATCCCCTGGCGCAGAAATGGCTTGCGCCAGATTGGCAAAACCTTCCTTGGAGCCAAGGGTGGCGATCACTTGCGTTTCCGGGTCCAGTTTAACCCCAAAACGGCGGTCATAATAACGGGCTTGTGCGGCGCGAAGCCCGGCAATGCCCCGTGAAGCGGAATAGCGGTTGGTGCGTGGTTTACGGGCCGTTTCCACCAGTTTTTCCACGATATGTTCTGGTGTATCCATATCTGGATTACCAAAGCCAAAGTCTATTATATCAACACCTTGCCCGCGTAATTTGGCCTTTAACGCATTGACAGTTTCAAAGACATAAGGCGGCAAGCGGCGGATACGATGAAATTGCTTTTCCATCATGACCTTGCTTAATCTGGCCGTGCTTCATCATCGACCAAAGGCGGCACGACAGTTTCTTCCAGTGCTTTTTTGGCAAACTGCTCAGGATCGATTTTTTCTTTGTTACCCAGAACCGCACGGGGATCATTGCGCACTTTTTCCCCTGCTGCTTCCAGTGCTGTTAATTGTGCATCACGTTTGGATGGACTGGTCAGCACTTTTGGCTTTGCAGGCACCGAGCGAGCGGCCGGATAGCCCTTGGCATCGGCCAGAGCCGCCTTTTCCTTGAACCATTCCGGCTCTGGTGCCGATTTTGTATAAAACGGCAGACCTGACTGCATGTTGGACTGGCAAGCCGATATGGACAGGGCAAGAACGAAAATGAGGAAACGCATAATCATAAGCATGGCTTTACGGATTGAATCGACAGAACCTGAAACTTCTTACTACACTTGACCGCGCTCTTATGCCACCATTGAAACAGCAATTGGATGGAACCATGGCCACAAATAAAGACAAAAAGAACGATAAAGAGCAAAGTAAAGCCCAGGGCACTGCTGAGGGAGGCATTTTGGGCGAAGGTCTGGCCGCGTTTGAGAGTTTCTCCAAAGCGATGATCGAAGCTAGCACACAGGCGCAAGACCTGATGGCGCAGGTGATTCCCACCTCTACCCCGGACCTTGCCGCATCAAAAGCCGACCCGTTCGGCCTTGCCCCGGATTTTGCCGATGTTTTTGGCAAAATTGCCAGCCATCCCGAAACCCTGCTCGCCGCACAAAGTCAACTCTGGCAGGGTTATAGTGCCATTTGGGCCAATGCCATAAAACGTGCCAGCGGCGAAGCGGCGGATGATGTTATCAAGCCTGCCCCTGGTGATCGGCGCTGGCGATCAGCGGACTGGAACGAAAATCCGGCTTTTGATCTGATCAAGCAATCCTATCTTCTAAATGCGAGCTGGATCAATGCACTGGTAGAAAACGCGCCGGATATTGATCCTAAAACCCGTAAAAAAGTAGCCTTTTTTACCAAACAGATGACCGATGCTTTCGCGCCGACCAATTTCGCCATGACCAATCCTGATGTGCTCAAGGCCACCGTACAAAGCAAGGGCGAGAACCTTCAAAAAGGTATGGAAAATTTTGCCCGAGACATGGAACGCGGTGATGGCACCTTAAAAATCAGTCAAACTGATACAAAGGCCTTTGAAATCGGGCGCGACATCGCCACGGCCCCCGGCAAGGTGATCTATGAAAACGAGATCATGCAGCTTTTGCAATTCTCGCCTACGACCAAAACCACCTTCTCCCGGCCATTGGTGATTTTCCCGCCATGGATCAACAAATATTATATTTTGGACCTGCGGCCCGATCAATCCATGATCCGATGGTTGGTCGACAAAGGCTATTCGGTGTTTCTGGTCTCCTGGGTGAACCCGGACCCTGCCCTTAAAGACAAGGGGTTTGAGGATTATATGCGCGAGGGCATATTGGCTGCCCTTGATGCGATTAAAGATGCAACAGGCGAGGAAAAGGTAAATGCCGTGGGCTATTGCATAGGCGGCACCTTGCTGGCGGCGACCCTGGCCTATATGGCTGCCAAAAAAGACAAGCGTATCGCCTCAGCCACTTTTTTTGCGGCGCAAGCTGATTTTGAAGACCCCGGTGACTTATCGGTATTTTGTGATGATGCAGGTCTTGCAGAGATTGCCCGACGCATGGATGAAGCTGGCGGCGTTTTGGACGGCGCAGCCATGGCCGAAACCTTTAATATGCTGCGCTCCAACGATTTGATCTGGTCCAGCGTGATTTCCAATTACATGCTGGGCAAAAGCCCGCGTGCCTTTGATCTTTTATTCTGGAATGCCGATTCCACCCGAATGCCGAAGGCATTGCATCTTTTTTACCTGGATCAGTTTTACCGCCAAAACGCGTTTGCCAAAGGCCAATTGGTTCTGGGTGGAGAGAAACTGGACCCTGGGAACGTCAATATTCCAATGTATGTGCAATCTTCACGGGATGATCATATTGCGCCCTACGCTTCGGTGTATCGTGGCGCGCAACTCTATGGTGGCGCCAAAACGGGCAAAGTCCGGTTCATGATGGCCGGCTCCGGTCATATTGCCGGGGTAATCAATCCACCAAAAGCCAAAAAATATCGGCACTGGACCAATACCGCTTTGTCAGAAACGGTTGAAGAATGGATAGCTGGCGCAGAAGAACATCCCGGCTCCTGGTGGCCAGACTGGCATAACTGGTTGAAAACCAAATCGGGAAAGAAAGGGCCTGCCCGCACCCCCGGCTATGGCGATTTACCGGTGATCGAAGATGCGCCAGGGCGGTATGTGAAAGTGAAAAGCTGAACAAAAAACGGGCACCCCGATGGAGCGCCCGTTTTGTATTCGTAAAATACCGGTGTGTTTAACGCTTGGAGAACTGGAAGCTCTTGCGCGCTTTGGCACGACCATATTTCTTACGTTCCACAACACGGGAGTCACGGGTAAGAAAGCCACCTTTTTTCAAGGCGGGGCGCAGTGCCGGTTCAAAAAATACCAACGCCTTGGAAATACCATGGCGAACGGCACCGGCCTGACCGGACAGGCCGCCGCCTTTGGCCGTAGCCACCACATCATACTGGTCTTTGCGTTCAGCGCATTCAAAAGGCTGTTGCAACATCATACGCAGCACCGGGCGGGCGAAATAAGTTTCCTGATCCCGGCCATTAATGGTGATTTTTCCAGAACCGGGTTTGATCCAGACACGGGCAACCGCATCTTTACGTTTACCGGTAGCATAGGCACGGCCCAGATCATCGATCTTGGGGTCCGGCAAAACCACTTCCACGGTTTCTTCAATGACCACTTCAACGGTTTCTTCACTGACTGCTGCGGCACCAGCTTCAGCCATGCCGGCTTTCAGGTCTTCCAGCGAACGGATTTCATCAGCCATATCAGGCACTCCTGCTGTTTTTTGGGCTCAACGCGGCAAAGTCAATGGTTTCTGGCTTTTGCGCTTCATGAGGATGCGCATCACCGTTATAGACTTTGAGGTTGGAGAATTGTTGGCGTGCCAACGGGCTTTCGTGGGGCAACATACGTTGAACCGCTTTTTTGATGATCCGTTCCGGAAAACGTCCATTCAAAATGGTGGCCGCCGTGCGTTCTTTAATGCCACCGGGATAGCCGGTGTGCCAATAATATTTTTTGTCATCCAGCTTACGACCGGTAAAGACCACTTTATCGGCATTGATGATGATAACATAATCGCCGCAATCTACATGCGGGGTATAATCCGGACGGTGCTTGCCGCGAAGACGAGCGGCCACAAAAGACGCCAGACGACCAACAATGGCCCCTTGCGCGTCAATAATGATCCATTTTTTCTCGACTTCCGCTGGCTTTGCGGAAAAGGTTTTCATGGTGCAATCCTTGCTGTTTCCTGCAATGACCCAGAATGGTCACGCAAGCGAAAGGCCGTATAGCCCCCACGCCTGCCCAGGTCAAATCCAATTCACAGAAATTATCCATTAAATCCATATCATTACACAGGGGTATAATATTACCTCGCCGCTTATCAGCGGCAATATATTGCAAATACTTTAGCCTTTCCTAATATACAAGCATTGTGATCCGAATCCCGTTAATGTTATGCCTGTGTTTCAAAGAAAGGCTCTGCCATGATCCGCCTGTTTACACTGATGACCATACTGACAACCTCCGTTTTCGCGTCCATATCTTTTGCTGACGTGGATACGCCAATTGAAACCTTTCGTGTCAGAACCACACAAATTGCTGATCAAAAGGCCATGTTCGGGACCGTTGAAAGCCTGAAAGTCACCCCGGCCAGAGCGCGGCTTTCCGGCACCCTGGCGGAACTTAATATCAGTGAAGGTGATCAGGTGTCCAAAGGACAGGTTCTGGCCATCATCACAGACGAAAAACTGGCCTTGAGAATACAATCGGTCAATGCCCGCATCAGGGCGTTACTGGCACAAAAGCAAAATGCTGACACCGAGCTAGCCCGTGCCAAAGACCTTTTTTCACGTGGAATTTTGCCGAAATCGCGGCTGGATGCAGCGACTACTGCAGCCAATGTGCTGGCCAATCAGCTAAAATCTGCACGCGCTGATCGTAATGTAGTTTCGCAACAGGTCAAAGAGGGCAAGGTATTGGCCCCGGCTTCAGGGCGTATTCTTGACGTTCCGGTAACAACAGGAGAAGTCATTCTGCCGGGCGAAGCACTGGCGAGTATTGCCGCAGAAAACTTTATCCTGCGCCTGGCTTTGCCGGAACGCCATGCCCGCTTCATCAAAAAGGGAGACACGATTCGCGTTGATGCTTCCCTGGTGGATGCCTCTACACGCCATACAGGGACTATAGAAAAAGTTTATCCGCAAATTACCAATGGGCGGGTGCTTGCTGATGCCAAAGTTGAGGGCCTTGGCGATTACTTTGTCGGCGAACGGGTAAGGGCATGGGTTTCAACGGATACACGCAAGCGCATCCTCATTCCGGCCCGTTTCGTCTCCACCCGTTTCGGGGTTGACTATGTCAAGGTGCGCGATGGCGAGAAGGCCCATGATGTTGTTGTGCAAAGGGGGCAAAAAACCACCTTGCAGGTTGGCGAGAATAGCATCCCTGCTTTGGAAATCCTGACCGGCCTTGCCGATGGTGATGAACTGGTGGCCCCATGAGCACCGCGCCAAAACGCGGGTTGTCCGGGGCTTTAACCGCGCAATTTATTCGCTCGCCCCTCACACCCCTCATTCTCTTTGCCGCCGTTGTTCTGGGCCTGATCGCGCTGGCAACCATCCCGCGCGAAGAAGAACCGCAGATCAGTGTGCCGTTGGTGGATGTGCATGTGCAGGCGGCAGGCTTGAAAGCACCCGATGCCGTGGAGCTGGTCACAAAGCCGCTTGAAACGATCATCAAGGGCATAGAGGGGGTGGAGCATGTCTATTCCAGCACCCAGGATAATAATGTGCTGGTCACCGCCCGGTTTCTGGTTGGCACGGATGCTGATGATGCCATCTTGCGCGTTCATGAAAAAATCCGCGCCAATATCAACCGCATACCGGTTTCCATACCGGAACCCTTGATTATTGGTCGCGGTATTAACGATGTTCCTATTTTAGTGATCACGCTTTCGGCCAAAGCTGGCGACGAAATTCGCTGGAATGATAATGCCCTTTATAAAATCGCCGATGAGTTACGCGCCGAGCTGGTAAAAACTGAAAATGTCGGTCTTAGTTTTATAACCGGTGGCCGTGCCGACCAGATCCGTATCGAGCCTGACCCGGAGAAATTGTCGCTCTATGGCATTACCCTGCAACAACTTATCGCTAAAATCGAAGGGGCGAACCACTCTTTCATGGCTGGCACGGCCCGCCAGAATGATCATAGTCTGACCGTTGAAGTTGGCCAAACCCTGCAAGGCATTCCCGATATAGGCCTGTTATTGATCACGGCCCGCGATGGCCGTCCGGTTTATGTGCAGGATGTGGCCAGAATTGTTGTCGGCGGCCAGCTTAAAGACGAACGGGTATGGACATTTAACCGCGCCAGTGAATTCAACCCAAAACCAGCAGTTTCCATTGCCATTGCCAAGCGCAAGGGGGCCAATGCTGTTGTCGTTGCTGAGCAGGTCCGCCACCGTCTTGAGGCCTTGCAGGGGAAATTGATACCCCAAGGGGTCCAGGCCACTATCACCCGTGATTATGGCGAAACCGCCAATGAAAAAGCCAACGAGCTTCTCTTACATCTGGCGCTGGCCACCATTTCCATTGTCATACTGGTGACAATCGTTATTGGCTGGCGCGAGGGAGTGGTGGTGTTTGTGGTTATCCCAACCACCATATTACTGACCTTGTTTGCCGCCAAAATGCTTGGTTATACCATAAACCGGGTTAGCCTGTTTGCCCTCATATTCTCTATCGGCATATTGGTCGATGATGCCATTGTGGTGATAGAGAACATCGCCCGGCACTGGGCCATGAATGATAAGCGCAGCCGGGTTCAGGCGGCCATTGAAGCGGTGGCAGAGGTGGGCAACCCCACCATAATTGCCACGCTGACCGTGGTGGCGGCGCTATTGCCCATGCTCTTTGTATCCGGCCTGATGGGGCCATACATGGCACCAATACCGGCGGTCGCATCGGCGGCCATGGTGTTTTCTTTCTTTGTCGCCATGACCATAACCCCCTGGCTGATGCACAAAGTCGCCAGCCGGGAAAGCGCCACAGAACTGTCTCATGATGTTGGCGTTGGCCCTCTGGGCCAGATGTATTTACGAGTGGCGCGCCCGCTTATGGGGCCAAGGCGTATCTCCGTATTGTTTCTAGCGGTAATTGGCGTCCTTACACTGGCCTCGCTTGCACTATTTGCCAGCAAGGCGGTGACGGTCAAGCTCCTGCCCTTTGATAATAAATCTGAATTTCAGGTGGTGGTTGACCTGCCCGAAGGCACATCACTGGAGCGCACAGAGCGGATCTTGTTTGAAGCCGCATCCCGGCTCAAAGATATTCCTGAACTCACGTCCATGCAGGCATATGCCGGCACAGCGGCACCGTTTAATTTTAACGGTCTGGTGCGGCATTATTATTTGCGAAAAAGCGCCGAGATGGGCGATTTACAGATTAATCTGACCCCCAAGGGAAAACGCAAACGCGAAAGCCATAGCATAGCACTGGAGGCTCGCGAAAAATTAAAGGACATGGTGCTGCCTGCGGGTTCATCCATCAAAGTGGTGGAAATCCCCCCCGGCCCACCAGTGATCTCCACTCTTTTGGTTGAGGTTTATGGCCCCACCGCCGAGAAAAGGCGCGCCGCTGCTCTCGTCATTGAGCAAATGTATCGCGATGTGCCCTATATTGTGGATGTTGATAACAGTATGGGCACTCGACCGCCGCGTCTGCATGTTACAATTGATGAGGACAATCTGGAGTTTTTCAAGGTCGAACAACGTGATGTTTACGATACCATAGCCCTTTTGATGACCGGTCGCACGGTTGGCTATTCCTATCGCGGGGAAGGTCGTGATCCGGCAGAGATTACCATAGCCCTGCCCCGCCGTGAGCTCACTCCGTCAGAGCGCATTTTATCCACACCCGTGCCATCCAACGCCATACCCGGCGAGCGCGGTATAGCCGAACTGGGCGACGTGGTGCGCATAACCAAAGAATTGGGCAGCTATCCAATATTTCGGCACAATGGGCGGTTTGCTGAAATGGTATTGGGTGAACTGGCCGGAGAGTTTGAAGCCCCGATCTATGGCATGGCTGCTATTGGCGATAAGATCAATGCCTATGACTGGACAGCGATAACGGGGGGCGAACCGCCATACATTGCCTTGCATGGGCAACCCGAAAATGAAAGCAAGGTCTCGGTGCTCTGGGATGGTGAATGGGAAGTAACCTATGTGACCTTCCGCGACATGGGTGCGGCCTTTATGGTCGCGCTAATGGGCATTTATTTTTTGGTGGTGGCGCAGTTTGGCTCTTTTCGCGTACCGCTGGTGGTGCTCTCCCCGGTGCCGCTCACCTTTATCGGCATCATGTTCGGGCACTGGCTGTTCGGCGCGCCATTCTCGGCCACATCCATGATTGGCTTTATAGCCCTGGCCGGTATTATTGTGCGTAACTCCATCCTGCTGGTCGATTTCATTCGCCATCAGCACAAACCGGGCGATCCTTTGCGCGAAACCCTGCTCATGGCCGGGGCCATACGCTTCAAACCAATTATGCTGACCGCCGTGGCGGCCATGATCGGTGCGGTGGTGATCCTGTTTGACCCGATCTTTCAGGGTTTGGCGATCTCGCTGCTGTTTGGCCTTCTCTCCTCAACACTGCTTACCGTCCTCGTCATTCCGGCCATTTATGTGGTAATGAAAGATGATGGCATATTGCTGGATGATGATTGAGGGAGACAGCCTGCCCCTCCTCACCCCCTGCCCTCATGCTGAGCTTGTCGAAGCATGAAAGCCAGACTCCATCCTTCGACAAGCTCAGGATGAGGAGGACGACGAGGATGAGGGATGAGGAGGAGGAGGAGGAGGAGGAGGACGAGGATGAGGGAAGACGAGCAGAGGAGCAAAGGGAAAAACGAATAAATAAGTGCATTCAGGAAAATGTCACTGTCATTTGATAAGCTTCCCTTTTTTAATTGTTCAACCATCATTCCAATTCATGAATTAAATGACTATTATCAATGCTAAATCGAAAAATATTGAATTACTTTTGGGTAACAGCATGTATGATTATGACATTGCAATTTCTTTTGCTGGCGAAGATAGGCCTATAGCGCAAAAAATATCGGATGCTCTCGTACTCAAAGGTTTTAATATTTTCTATGATGACTATGAAAAAGCGAATATGTGGGGAAAAAATCTGTATACTCATTTAACGAACGTATATCGAAATAAAGCTAAATTTTGCTTGATGATAATATCCGAAAATTACGCTAGAAAACAATGGACGAACCTTGAACGTAAAGCTGCACAATCGAGAGCCTTTGCAGAATGTACAGAATATATACTACCTCTGAAATTAGATGATACAGAGGTACAGGGAATGCTCGATACCGTAGGGCACATAGATTACAGCGGTATAAAGTTCGATGAATTAATTCATACTATTTCTGTAAAAATTCATCAATATAATCAAGAAAATAATGTCACTTACCCTAAAACAGAAATACGAACTGTATTACGTGATGCATTTCCTGATTTCACCACTACCAACGCAACAACCAAATGTCCATCATGCGGCACTAGACAAAACCTTAGTGAAACTCCCATTATTATGGAGAATAATGATACACTATACATTTGTAAGAATGGTTGCCAGCCTGTAGTCGTAATTGGTCGCCCTGGGATAACTGCTTGGCCTGGCAGGGGGTACAGAATAGGGAAGCATGTTATTAGAAACCCGAGTGATCTGGTGATTAAAACACTTGGAATTGGATGTCCACTTGTCATTAAAGCAAGCAAAGCTGCATTAATGAAGGCGCAACCTATCTAACAAATATCTGTTCCCCATCAGAGCTTATGGTAGCGGCTATAATAACCGAAACTATATAGTTGCCGTGGCTGTTGCACCCCGGCGCATCTCGCAATGATGGAATTGTGACTTGTGGGTGCCGCATCTCCCCTCGTCGCCCTCCGGCTTGATCTACCGTCTCTTTCCTCCTGCGCTAGCGGGGGGGGTGGCCGCGTCAGCGGTCGGAGGGGGGGACAGGAAGACGCCAATATTCCAATCGGCGCCATGCCGGTGAAAACCGGCATCCAGCACCAGCGCGAAACCGGATCGACTGGCGCGGATGAATTGCCGATCTGGATTCCGGCCTGCGCCGGAATGACGAGGTATGGTATTACGGCGACACTATCCTACATGCACCTGCAAGGCCAAAAATAAATACCCATGCGCGCAGCCAACGCAAAAGCATTCCGGGCGCTGCGGACGATATGCCATATTCCTGTCACGATAAGGATGGCATATAGAGGGGTGTTTATAAACCTGATCGAGTCGTCTTATGTCGTTTTCCCGCCGTTCCTTTTTATCTGCCACCAGTGTTTCGACCGCTTTTGCCGGTCTGGCGGCCTTGGCGGCATGTGCCCCACAGAAAAAAAGCACGGCTTTTCCCATTGCCACCGATAAATACGGACCCCTTAAAGATGACCCGGCCACGGTTCTGGACCTGCCCAAGGGCTTTGAATACAAAATTCTCTCACGTGCCGGTGATGAGATGAGCGATGGATTATTGCTTCCCGCTGACCCGGACGGCATGGCCGCCTTTGCCTTAAAAGATGGCAAAACACTGCTGCTGCGCAATCATGAAATTTCGCCGGGCGATTTGAAACGCGAATTTCCACCGGCCAACCAGTCCATCAGTGCCTTTGATCGCGCCGATAAACGACTGGGGGAAATCGATGCCAGCCTGCTTTATGATCATGGGGGTAATGGCCGACAGCTTGGCGGCGGGGTAACCGGTCTCGTCATTGACCCTGGCAGCATGCGCGTTTCGCAACAATATCTTGCCCTTGGCGGCACGTATAACAATTGTGCCGGTGGCCCCACCCCCTGGGACAGTTGGATCACCTGTGAAGAAACCACAAGGCGCGCCAACAAAAAAGGTGGCCTGACCAAAAACCACGGTTATGCCTTCGAGGTTAAGGCCGATCCAGGTTCGGGTCTGCAAAAGGCCGTGCCTTTGGAAGCCATGGGCCGGTTTTCCCACGAAGCGGCCTGCGTAGATCCACGCTCTTCCATTGTTTATATGACCCAGGACAGTGGCTCCAAACCCAGCCTGCTGTATCGTTTCCTGCCAAATGTGCCGGGGAAATTGTACAGGGGTGGAAAGCTGCAGGCATTAGCCATAATCGATGAACCATCAAAAGATATGCGCAATTGGCCATCCAGCAAAAGTGCCCCGATTGAACCTGGCCAATGGCTTTATACCCAATGGGTTGATCTGGATGGTGTGGATAACCCCAATAATGATCTGGAAGTGCGTGGGCTGACCAAAGGTGCGGCGCGCTTTACCCGTGGTGAAGGCATGTGGTTTGGCGATAACGAGTTTTATTTTTCCTGCACCAATGGCGGCGCGAGCAAAATCGGTCAGATATGGCGCTATATTCCTTCACCGGTTGAAGGCACTTCACTGGAGAGCCGCCAGCCCGGCCGGCTGCAGCTTTTTGTTGAATCACCCGACCCATCTGTGATGGAATACGCTGACAATATTACCATCGCCCCCTGGGGAGACCTGATCGTATGTGAAGACGGCAGGGGCGAGAATTTTCTGCGCGGCATTACCCCCAAAGGCCGCATTTATACTTTGGCGCGCTGTGCGCTGAAACAACATAATGAGTTTTGTGGAACATGCTTTGGACCCGATGGAAAAACCCTTTATTTCAACCTGCAACAAAGCGGGCTGACCCTGGCCGTACGCGGCCCCTGGCACAAGGTGCGCTCCTCGGCCTGAGTGCCTTGGTGCTTGGTGCTTGCGAGCCACAAACCGGCACCGCCCCGGCAGAAGATAATGGGTTCACAGCCGAAGTTGCCACATCGGCATCGCTGGGGCCGTTTGATTCTCATATTAATGCGCTGGCCTTTGTGCCGGTTGCCACCGTCCCCTGGGAGGGGCGATTGATAATGGCACCCAGCACGGGTGGCCTGAAAGTTATTGATATAGAGGGCGAGGAAGACAGCCAATGGCAAGGCGATACCATTAACGCCCTTGCTGCAAAATCCGGGTTTAATCTTCGCGGCCTTGGGTCCAGCATGGTCCTGGCCCTAACCAGCGAGGGGACATTACGAACTTTTATTGTTGATGATGCGCGCGGCCAATTGATCGAAGCGCCGGTGTCCGGCCTGCCCACCGGCGGCATTACCGCGCTTTGCCTGGTGCGCCAGGATGAAAAAGACCCGGAATTTCTCATCGGACAAGATGACAAAACACTCGCCATTTGGCGCATTCGTGATACCGGTGATGCGGCTTTGAAGGCACAAAAGGTAGAAAGTGGAAAATTATCCATTACTATCAAAAATTGCACGGCCACCAGGGACGGGGCCATAGCAACCGGTGATAAAGGCGGATTATTCAGCCTCTCCCTCAAAGATAAAATCGGCATGATTGCCGGTGTGGAAAGCGCACCCGGTAAGCTGGCAAGTCTGCTAGCCGATGGCGCGCAGGTCATTTTGGTTTCCGACCCTACAAAAGGTAATTTACGTGCTTATGATGCAAATTTATTGCCACTTTACACCTTAAAAGCCCCCAAGGCATTGAGCACACCGGGGGCCGCCAATCCGGGTGCCTTGGCAACTTCTGCCAAGTCTTTTGGGGGTTCCGGTTTTTCGGCTGGCCTGATTGCCGTAGCCGATGACAGCACCAACCGTATTGCGCTGGTGGTGCTTGATACAATCCCGGCTAGCGTAAAAGAAGAAGACTCTTAACGGCTAAGGTAGGCAAACCGAACGGCAGACAGATATACCAGCACCCCAAGGGTCTGATGGGCAATGCCTAATGGCACTGGCGTAACCGCCAAAACTGTCCAGATGCCCAAGAGAACCTGCATGACCACCAGTGTCAAAATCATCCTTACGGACTGGCGCAAACGGCTGTTTGCTTGGCGACGATGCACGACAACCCCTAAACCAAAAGCGCTAAACAATACCAGATATGCTCCCAGACGATGATCGAATTGCGCCAGTGCCGGATTTTCAAAAAAATTGCGCCAGAATGGAGAAAGAGTATTAAATGAAAATGGCAATATGCCACCATCCATAAGCGGCCAGGTATTATTCACATAGCCACCATCGGTTCCGGCAACAAAAGCACCCAGTATGGCCTGCAACCAGATCAGTATAACGAAGCCGATGGCCAGTTTGCCAAAGTCAGCCATTTGTTTTTCTTTAGTGCCTGAGTGACGCACCTCAAGTGCCGTCCAAAAAGCAATGCCCAGAATAATCAGGGCCATCCCCATATGGGTTGCCAGGCGGTAGGCGCTGACATCAAGACGGTCATCCAGCCCGCCAAGACCGCTGGATACCATCCACCAGCCAAGTGCCCCCTGCACCGCACCAAGCCCCAATAACAGGAACAATCTTTTTGCCAGTTTTCCCCTGATTTGCCCCTTAATAGCAAAGACTATCATCGGCACCAGCACCACAAGACCAATCAGGCGGCCCAATAAACGGTGGCCCCACTCCCAATAATAAATCTGCTTGAACCCACCAAGTGTCATGGTGCTGTTTTGTAATTTGAATTCCGGTATTTGCTTGTATTTATTAAACTCTGCCTGCCAGGCCTCTATACCAAGAGGCGGAATGACACCGGTGACCGGCTTCCATTCAGTTATCGACAGCCCTGAATCAGTCAGCCGCGTAGCCCCGCCAACAACAATCATCGCCACCAGAAACCCGGTAACGATCAACAACCATAATGATACGGCTTTTGAGGCATTTTTTGGGGTTAATGGCACCGTTACTGGTGATAGATTTTGCATACTACTTCCTGTTCCGCAGGACCGTTAAAGCCAAGATAACAACACATTGAATTAATACAGGGAAAAATGGTCGGAGCGATAGGATTTGAACCTACGACCCCCGGTCCCCCAGACCGGTGCGCTAACCGAGCTGCGCCACGCTCCGACATTCCAGCAAAACTTTACTCTTGCGGAGGCGTTTTATAAGAGGGGGAGGTGCCTCTGGCAATGCCGAAAAGTGTTATTCCAGTGTATCGTTCAGGCGTTCTTTGGCATTGAGCAATCGCTGCAACGCATCGTTTAACCGCTCACGGGTTTCTGTTTGCTGATCCTCTATTTCATCAGCATGATTAGCGCCATCCATACCCTGCCCGTCTGCGTTCAGGACATTGGGCACATCTTCACCATTCTCCCTGGCGGCACGCGCATTATTTTGCTGGGTTGTCTTTACTACGGCAGCCGGTCTAATCGTGCCCTGCGCCGAAACGCGTGAGACCCCGTTGGTTTTCAGGTGCGCCTGAACATTCTTGATCGACAGGCCGTCATCATAGAGGAGCTTTCTGATGCCTGACAAAAGGGCAATATCCTCCCGCCTGTAATAGCGACGTCCACCACCCTTTTTCATCGGACTGATCTGGGAAAATTTACTTTCCCAAAATCTCAAAACATGCGCCGGAACGCCAACCTCGTGCGCAGCTTCACTAATGGTACGATAGGCATTTGGTTTCTTGTGAACCAGCTTATGCTCCTGTTTTTACAACTCCGCCTTTAGGGCCAATACATTGCCCGGTATTACGAACCGGGCCTTATTTATTACGGGCATCCACCCGGTCTTTCAATACTTGCGAGGCTTTGAACACCACCACCCGGCGCGCGGAGATGGGCACCTCCTCGCCAGTTTTGGGGTTGCGGCCCATGCGTTCATTTTTGTCCCGCACATGAAAAGCACCAAAAGAAGACAGCTTGACGCTCTCGCCGCGAACCAGTGCATCCGCAACTTTATCTAAAATGGTATCTACAAACTCGGCAGAATCCTGCCGGGACAATCCAACCTCACGAACAATTGCGCTGGCAAGGTCTACCCGTGTAAGTGTTTTATCAGTATTTTGTTCAGACATCAGCTCAATCTCTCCCTTGGCTACAGGCTAAGAGGCAAAGGAAACGCCGTCAATACAATGTTTTAGAAGAAATGGTTTTAATCATAAAAAAATGTGCCCGGTATTATACTAATACCAGCATTTCCCGCTTACCACCTTACATGCGGATGAGCGCCGCCCCCCAGGTAAAGCCGCCACCCAATGCCTCGGTCAGAACGAGATCACCTTTTTTGATGCGCCCATCCTGAATTGCCGTATCCAGTGCCAGGGGAATGGAGGCCGCCGAAGTATTGCCCTGCTCGGCCACTGTGGTCACCACCCGGCCATCGGGAATACCAAGGCGGCGCGAAACACCTTCCAGAATGCGCTGATTGGCCTGATGGGGCACAAACCAGTCCACATCCGTCACCGTAAGGCCTGTATCATCAAGCACTTTGGCAATGGAGGCCGAAATATTGGTAATGGCATGGCGAAACACCTGATTGCCGCTCATCCGCAAATGCCCGACCGTTTGGGTTTTTGAGGGGCCGCCATCCACATAAAGCAGATCGGCAAACCGACCATCGGAACGCAGATAGCTATGCACGATTCCGCGCTCGCCCATGCCGGGCGCCCCCGGCTCGCCGCTAAGAACCACAGCGCCAGCACCATCACCAAATAACACGCAGGTGGTTCGGTCCTCCCAATCCAGAATGCGCGAAAAAGTCTCGGCACCTATGACCAGCGCGTTTCTGGCCTGCCCACGCGCGATAAAGCTGTCCGCCGTAGCCATCGCATATAAAAACCCTGAACACACCGCGTTTATATCAAAGGCAAAGCCACGAACCATACCGATATTGGCCTGCACAATGGTAGCCGTGGCCGGAAACGTCAGATCAGGCGTTGCCGTTGCCAAAACGAGTAGGTCCATATCACCGGCTTCAAGACCAGCAGCCTTCAATGCGCGGTTTGCCGCCTTTGTAGCCAGATCAGAAGTATTCTCGCCCTTGGCAGCAATATGGCGGCGTTTTATGCCTGTCCTTTGGCGTATCCATTCATCAGAGGTATCAACCATCTTGGCCAGATCATCATTGCTTAGCACCTTTTTTGGCAAGTAAGAGCCTACCCCCGCAACCACGGAACGAAACCTGCTCATACGCTTACACCTTCCTTTTTAGCTTGGGCTTTTTCCGGTTTTTCCAGCACTTTTGCTAGTTTTTCGAGATTACCGGCAATACGCGCCGCATAATCAGAGCGTGACATATTCAGCGCCACCTTCAAGGCATTGGAAAACCCATAACCATCTGTGCCGCCATGACTTTTCACCACAACACCGCCCAGACCCAAAAATACCCCGCCATTAAATTTTCGCGGGTCCAGGCGCGATTTCAACTCCCTAAAGCCGCTTTTGGCCAGCAATGCCCCCAACATGGTAAGCGGCGATTTTTTCATACACTGGCGCAAAAATTCAGCCGTTAGTTTTGCTGTGCCCTCTGCCGTTTTCAGGGCAACATTGCCAGTAAAGCCATCCGTTACCACCACATCAACGGCCCCAAACGAAATACCGTCGCCTTCGATAAACCCCTTGTAATTCAAGCCCATATCGGCACTACGGATCAGGGCATCGGCCTGACGGACCACATCGTTGCCTTTTAGATCTTCTGTGCCGACATTCAAAAGGCCAATGCTGGGCGATGGCTGGTCATGCAGAGCCGTGAAAAACGCCTCGCCCATAATGGCAAATTCCACAAGTTGTGATGCGGCGCACTCGATATTCGCGCCTACGTCAAGCACAACAGAGCTGCCGCGCAAGGTGGGCCAACTGGCCGCAATGACCGGGCGGTGCGCATTAGGTGCCATATGCAACAACACTTTGGAGAGCACCATCAAAGCGCCGGTATTACCAGCCGAAACACAGGCATTGGCCTCGCCGGATTTTACGGCGTCAATGGCATTCCACATACTGGACCCTCTGGCCCGGCGTATCGCCTGACTGGGCTTGTCGGTCATGGCAACCCAGGTATCCGTGTGACGTAGCTCACTCAGGCGGGCAGCATCCGGATTATCTGCCAATAGAGGTTCAATCAGCCCGGCATCACCATGCAAAATAAAGCGCAATGATCCATCAGTAATATTTTTGGCGAGCAATTGCACACCAGCAATCACGATCGCTGGTGCATGATCCCCACCCATGGCATCAATTGAAATCACGACATTTTTTGGCATTCAGTTTCCAATACCTGTTGGCCAAGTCTGTGCCTGGCTTCAGCGGCAGACGATAACCGACATGGCCCGTTATGCAAATGGTGGATAACAGGGACCCTTTTCCAGCAGGCTTTGGGTATTTTGCTCTGCCAACACCTGATCGGCCTGCAAAATATAATCTGCAAATTTCCTGCAAAATGCTGTTGGTGCCTCAGATTCAGGGAAAAAATGCTGGCCGATGCTAATACCAAGGGCTTTAGCGTCTTTTGCATCAAGTTCCGTATTATACACCTCAGCCCTGGCATAAAATATTTTTGCCATCCCTTTGATATTTTTGCCTATTTTGGTATCACTTATACCCAATTCACGCAGGCTGTTGTCCATATCCGCAAACATAAAATCAAAAACTTCCTGCCCCAGATCTTGTGCATTTTGCCGGTTGAGTTGCCGGATAATCAGCCAGACATGCACTATGAGCAAATCAAACCGGCCATCCACGCTGTCCGGCACCCCGCCTTTCTTATAAAACGAGGGCAACCGTGAGCCCGTAAGCGCATATTCATAGAGTTGGCGGCCATGCTGGCGCACGATTGGGTCACCAAATATTCTGGAAAATAATTTCATCTGCAGTCACATTCTTGCCCGTATCTTGCGATACACGTTAAACTCATGCACAAGGCCCATTAGGTCAACCAGACAAACCACTGGCAAGGATGTTTTTATGCAAGTCCCGTTTTCAAAATTGTTGATCATTGGCAGCATTGCCTTGCTGGTAAGTGCCTGTATGCCGGTTTCGCGCAATCATGGTTTTGTTTCCAGCAAGGAAACACCAAGCGATATTGAAGCGGGGGTGGATACCAAGACCACTGTGCTTTCCAAATATGGCACCCCATCCACAACCGGTATTTTTAAAAAGGACAAATGGTATTATATGTCTGAATTGCGCGAGCAATTAGGGTATTTGCGCCCGCGCACTACCACACGCACCATTACCGCCGTGGCCTTCAGCGATGAAGGCGTGGTTGATGATGTCTCTATTTATACCATCAAGGATGGGCGGGTCGTTTCTCTGATCGGGCGTAAAACCCCCACACGCGGGCGTGAGCTTTCTATCTTCCAGCAATTACTTGGTGGTGTCGGGCGTCTGCCCCCAGGTCAAGTTGGCAACAACCAGAACCTGCCCGGCGGTGCTGGCGGACCAAGACGGCAATAGATTTTATTGGTGGCAGTCCTGAAAGCTGGTTGCAACAGCAAATGCAATACGATTTGTGGCAGACACAATAGCGCAAAAATAGCATTAACATTCAGAAGTTTGAGGCCGCTTATCCACGTCACCACGGAAGGCGTCCGACTATCCGGGGCCAATAGTTGAGCGTGGCGCACAATGGATCCCGGCGCAAGGCCGGGATGACACAAATGAATGGCCCGGATGATGCAAAGCAGGAATAGCTAACGCCGCCTCTGCTTATACAAAAAACCCCGGCCACTTGGACCGGGGTTTTTCGTGTAAGTTTAATTTGTCATCCCGGAAAAATGTTAGTTTTATCAGGGACCCATTGTGCAGTAAAAGTTCACCATAGGCCCCGGATCAAGTCCTGGGTGACACGTAACAATAAAAACTTTCCCCTCTCCATTCGACAGGCTCAGGGTGAGGGGATAATTTAGAGATCAGCCCATTTGCGCCAGAACTGCCAACAGTAGCAAGGCCACAATGTTTGTGATTTTGATCATCGGGTTTACCGCCGGGCCGGCGGTGTCCTTGTAGGGATCACCAACCGTATCGCCGGTCACCGAGGCTTTATGGGCTTCGGAACCTTTGCCGCCATGGGCACCATCTTCAATGTATTTCTTGGCATTGTCCCAGGCACCGCCGCCGACGGTCATGGAGACCGCCACGAACAGACCATTGACGATCACACCCAGCAACATCGCACCCAGGGCGCTAAACGCCGCCGACTTGTCGGCCACCATAGAAATGGCAAAGAATAATACAATCGGTGAAAGCACCGGCAACATGGATGGCAATACCATTTCGCGAATAGCAGCCTTGGTTAAAATATCCACAGCGCGACCATAATCCGGCTTGGCTTTATATTCCATAATGCCCGGAATTTCACGGAACTGGCGGCGCACTTCGGCAACCACAGCGGTGGCGGCGCGACCAACAGCCATCATCGACATGCCACCAAACAGGTATGGAAGAAGGCCACCAAAGAGGAGGCCAACGATCACATACGGATTGGTCAGCGAAAAATCGATATTAACGCCGGCAAAGAACGGGAATTTCTCCGCATCCGCAGAAAAATGCGCCAGGTCTTGTGTGTAGGCAGCAAACAAAACCAGCGCACCCAATCCAGCCGAACCAATGGCATAGCCCTTGGTCACAGCCTTGGTGGTGTTGCCCACAGCGTCCAGCGTATCAGTGGTTTTACGAACTTCCTCGTCCATTTGAGACATCTCGGCTATACCGCCTGCATTGTCTGTTACCGGGCCAAAGGCGTCGAGCGCCACAATCAAACCGGCCAGCGCCAACATGGTGGTCACAGAAATGGCAATGCCAAACAGACCAGCCAGATTATAAGTGACGATGATACCAACAATAATAATCAATGCCGGCAGGGCCGTGGATTCCAGCGAAACGGCCAGACCCTGAATGACATTGGTGCCGTGACCGGATTCTGATGCTTTGGCGATGGAACGCACCGGGCGATAATTGGTGCCCGTATAATATTCCGTCACCCAGATGATGAGGGCTGTTACCACCAAGCCTACCATACCCGCCTGATAAAGCGCCATGCCAGTGATGGAAGAGCCTTCAATAACACCAAAGCCGTTGGGCAGCACATTTTGAATGACCAGATAAATGGCACCAACCGACAATACACCGGCGGCAATAATGCCTTTATAGAGCGCGCCCATGACGTTACCCGATTTACCAAGACGCACAAAGAACGTGCCAATGATTGAGGTAATGATACATGCCCCGCCGATAGCCAGTGGCAAAAGCATCATTTCGGATGAACCTGTAAAGTAGATCGAGGCCAGAACCATGGTGGCCACAATGGTCACCGCATAGGTTTCAAACAGATCAGCGGCCATACCGGCACAATCACCAACATTATCACCAACATTATCAGCAATGGTCGCCGGGTTACGTGGATCATCTTCAGGGATACCTGCTTCGACCTTACCGACCATATCACCACCAACATCAGCACCCTTGGTAAAGATGCCACCGCCCAGACGGGCAAAAATAGAAATCAGTGAGGCACCAAAGCCAAGTGCAACCAGTGCATCAACGACCGTGCGGTCAGTGATTTCAAAACCCATGGGACCAGTTAGCATGGCATAGTAGCCTGCAACCCCGATCAACGCGAAACCCGCCACCAGCATGCCGGTAATGGCACCGGCGCGAAACGCCACATCCAGGCCTTTGGCCAAGCTGTTACGGGCGGCCTCGGCAGTGCGCACATTAGCGCGAACCGAAACCAGCATGCCGATAAAGCCAGCAGCACCGGAAAGAATAGCGCCAATAGTAAAGCCCAGTGCCACTTCCCAACCCAGAAGGAAGAGGATCAGCACCAGAATGGCAACTCCCACCATAGCAATGGTGGTATATTGCCGTTTCAGATAGGCATTGGCGCCTTCCTGAATGGCTTTAGCAATTTCCTGCATTTTTTCCGAGCCAGCACTGGCTTTAAGCAGCGCACTCGTTTGAACGGCACTATAGAGTAGCGCCACCAGGCCGGCACCAATGACCAGCATTAATTCCATACTCATGATGATTATCCCATCTTGTCGTTTGACAACTGCGAGGCCCCATGCGCAAGCGCATCACCCCAACTCTCGCGCGGACATAGCGTTAAAGTTTTTTTTACGCAAGCACCTACCGTGTGAAATACGTCACTTTCATACAGAACATCTTGTGACGGACACCACTTTGTCTGTATTTTACGACAGAATCTAAAGGATGCACCCTATGTTACGCTCGCCCGCCCTGATCATAACCATGCTATTTACGCTGCTTGTGGCAGGACTTCTTTTTGTTGCCAAATACCAACGCGCGCCCTTGCCGGGAAAACTATTACCCAAAGCTCCGCAAACCATCCAGGTCGATGCCAACAAACTTGGCACAATTCTACAAAATGCCCCCTGGGTTTCGCCCGGTCTGTCAGGGCCGGTGCTTTATACCATTGGTTATCGCGCCTGCCCCAATTGCATTGCCTATGAACGCACCGAGTTTGATGATCTGCACAGGGCCGGTGTGGATACGCGCGCCATTGTGTTTGCCCGGCGCAAGGTTTCAACACCCAATGAACGGGCTGTGGCGGCCGAACTTGCCTGCACCCGTGACTGGTCGATCTATGAACACTGGATGGAAGATGTCGAGGAGGCTTATTACGAAAACTACGGCGTCCCCCCCGCACCAAAAGGCGATAAAAGGCGAAGCGCCTGCCTTGAATGGGGTCGCATGGTATATGACCGAATTGATGTCATTATGCAAAAAAACGGCAGGTCTATGGAAACCCCCGGCCTCTTTTGGAAAAACAAAAAGGGGGATTGGCGCGTATTTCTTGGCGATGATGCCAGAGGAAAACGTGCCATTCGCCGGGAACTTGGTGTTCCAATACGGTGAGATAAATACAAATACCGCTTTTTCATCATTTGATTGCATACTAAGCACATGGATACACCGATTTCACGTTGGCGGGCACTGGTAAATGGCGGTGCACTGGAGCCTGATGCGGCGCAGGAACGGGCCGCGCAAATGCTTAGTGTGCTTCATGGCCGCCTGAAAGACTGGCGACCTGGCAAGCGGCGTATATTGTTTGGGCGACCGGAGCTGGAACCGGAAGGCCTTTATCTATATGGCGGCGTAGGCCGGGGCAAATCCATGCTGATGGATATGTTTTTTGAAACGGTGCCCTTTGAAAAAAAACGTCGGGTGCATTTTCATCAATTTATGCAAGACACCCATGCGGCACTAACCCATTGGCGCAGTCTTGGCGAAAAAGCCAGACGTCAGCAACCTCATTACGTCCGTGGTGCCGGCGATGACCCCATTACCCCGGTGGCTGCTGCCATCGCCGATCAGGCTTGGCTTTTATGCTTTGATGAAATGCAGGTGAGTGACATTGCCGATGCCATGTTGCTGGGGCGGCTTTTTGAACAATTATTTCAACGCGGTGTAGTGATAATCACCACTTCCAACCGGCCGCCGGATGACTTATATAAAGACGGGCTGAACCGGCAGAGCTTTACCCCCTTCATCGCCCTTATAAAATCCCGCCTCGCCATTCATGAACTGGAGGCCTCACGTGATTACCGTCTGGACAAACTATGTAAAGACAAAACCTATTTTACGCCGTATGGGCCGAAATCACAGACGCAACTGGATGCACTGGCAAAGCAACTGACTACAGGTCTTGGCCACCATGCGCGCACCATCAACCTGCAAGGGCGACAATGGACCATCGCCCATACCGCAGGCGGGATAGCGCGACTAACTTTCGCAGAGGCCTGCGAAGAAGCACGCGGCCCAGCGGATTATCTGGAACTGGCCCGGCAATTTCATACTATCATTCTGGAAAATGTTCCCATTCTGGACGATGCACAATTTAGTGCAGCCAAGCGCTTTGTGGCTTTCATTGATGCGCTATATGAAGCGCGTGTAAAACTGATTGTCAGTGCGGCGGCACCACCGGAGAAACTTTATCGCGCGCAGACCGGTGGTTTTGAATTTGAACGCACCACCTCCCGACTGATCGAAATGCAAAGCACCGCCTATCTGGCCGCCGGGCATGGCAATAGCACCCTGGCAATCTAGCAACTGTATCTTTCACACTGCCTGATCGTCCCACATTTTTTGAGATTTGCACAGGGCGTTTGCGATGGTAACGAGTTTTCGTGCCACGGCAATGATGATGACTTTGTGTGGTTTTTCTCGTTCGCGGAGGCGATCTGCAAAAGCCTTGAGGTATTTATTGTGATGGCTGGCAACAAGCGCTGCCTGGAACAGAACGTGGCGCAAGGCGCGTCGCCCGCCACCGATTGCGCGTTTTCCACGCATGGCACCGCTGTCGTGGGCTATCGGCGCAAGCCCAGTGAGCGCGGCGGTCTGTTCTCCTGTGATCTGGCCAAGTTCCGGCATCTCGGCGACCAGCATCCAGCTTGTCACAGGCCCCACACCGGTAATTGAGCGCAGGATTTGCGCGGTGCGTGCCATGCAAGGATCAGCGGCGATTGCATCACCGATCTGTCCCTCCAGGGTGGCAATTTGCTTGTCAAACAAGGCTTTCAACTCGCTGTCCATGCCTATGACGGGATCACCAGAGCCATTCTTCTGGCGCGCCTTTGTCTGGGCCAGGAGTCGCTTTCGCATCTCCACGATTTGCCCGCGTTTGGTACACAAGGCTCTGAGAAGGCGTAACTTTTCATGAGGCAACTGCCGTCCGGCATCAGGGCGATCCGGATAACCCTTGGCTAGTTCTGCGCAGGTAAAAAAGCAACACGTATGAACTATAGAACTTCGCCGTCTTCAAGTGGCGTTTCAACAAACTTCTCGCGCATCAAAACCAGCTCTTCGGCGGCAGTGGGGTGCACCGCGCAGGTTTCATCCCACTCGGCCTTGGTCAGGCCCGCTTTTACGGCAATCGCTGCCACCTGGATAATCTCCGGGGCCGCATCAGAGATAATATGCACACCAATAACCACCTGGTCTTTGGTGCGCACGATCAATTTCATCAAATAGCGTTCTTCCGAGCCGGAAATAGTGTGG
>JAJFFP010000028.1 GCA_021776595.1 Robiginitomaculum sp.
TCACAAGACGCCGCGCCCTTACGGGTTTGACAGGAAAAGCCAATCTGCGGCGCAAATGCGTCTCGCATAGGGATAAACCTGTGCTTCACCGCATTTGCTGGCATCTTGACCTTCCCTGTCAAACAGAATTGTATAAAATTAGGGGCTGTCCCTAGGTCTGTCGGAGGCTCTGCATTTCTTCTTTGAGTTTGAGTTTTTGTTTTTTCAGGAGCGAAATATGCAGTGGATCATGGGCTGGTCGTTTAAGTTCTCTTTCAATTTCGTGTTGAAGATCAGTGTGTCGATTTCCCAATTCGCGAATACGCGCGTCCACGGCCATAGGCTCCTCCATTTGTTGATAAGGCATAATGCCATATTCAAAGCCGTTCGTCACCTAACATCTTTGACGCAGGGTAAAAGAAGTCTTGCCTGCATATATTTTTTGCGTTCATAATAAGATAAGCGGTTAAGAGTCGGCGTTCAAATGCCTGATCTCATGTCATCGCATCATCCGCGGAGAATCATGATGAGTTTTAATGGCGACGAGAGCCTAAGGGCCCGTCTTTTAGAACTGAGTGAAGAACACCGCGATCTTGATGCCGCCATTGACGCCCTGATTGATGCCCGCATTCAGGACCAGCTTAAAATCGCGCGTCTGAAAAAGCGCAAACTCGCCTTGAAAGACCAGATTCATCAAATTGAAATTCAACTCACCCCCGATATAATCGCCTGATTTGCATATTTCAGCAGTATCAAATCAGGCAAAAGTGTGATTGTTCCAGTCAGGTGCTTCACCCGGCGCGCAGAACGGGGTAGATAGTATTTTTGTGCGTTTTGAAACTAGATTGTGATATGTCCAAATTATTGACAGCCATGCTGCTTGCTTCCCTGATGCTGACCGTGGGTTGTGGATCAGGTTCCAAGAAGAAACTGGCCTATGTCGAGCGTCCTGCCGAGAAAATTTACCTTGAAGGCTATGACCGGATGGGTCGGAGGGACTGGCCACGTGCCGTGCAGCTTTTCGATGAAGTGGAACGTCAGCACCCGTATTCGGAATGGGCCAGACGCGCCATGCTGATGGCCGCCTATGCCAATTACCAATCCAATAAATATACCGAAGCCATAAGCGCGGCGCAGCGTTTTGTCGCCCTGCACCCAGGATCCCGCAGCGCCCCTTATGCGTATTATCTGATCGGGATTAGCCATTTTGAACAAATCTCTGACGTGGGTCGTGATCAGTCTGAAACCCAGGCGGCGCTTGATGGCTTGCGCCAGGTGGTGCGGCGCTTTCCCAATAGCCGCTATGCCCGCGATGCCCGACTTAAAATTGATCTGACTTTGGATCAACTTGCCGGCAAGGACATGACCATTGGCCGCTGGTATTTGCGCCGGGGTTATAATCTGGCTGCGATTGCCCGTTTCCAACATGTCATAGACACCTATGAAACCACCAGTCACACGCCCGAAGCCCTGCACCGTCTGGTCGAGGCCTATGTCGGTTTGGGGGTTATGGATGAAGCGGTGCAGGTGGCCGCTGTGCTCGGTTATAACTATCCGGGAACGAACTGGTATCAGGACACGTATAAGTTACTGGCCAGAAATGGTGTAACCAGCATTGCCGATGCACAGGACGATACGGATCCGAAAAAGAAAGGCTCGTTTATCAGCCGCACCTGGAGACGTTTGTTTTAGGTTTGGAAACCACATCTAGCGTGTATTAACGGGTCATGCTCAACGCTTTATCGATTCGTAATGTGGTTCTGATTGACCGGCTGGATATGAATTTCGGGCCGGGCTTAACCGCATTAACCGGTGAAACCGGTGCCGGTAAATCCATTATTCTGGACGCTCTGGGTTTGGCGCTGGGTATGCGCGGGGTCAAATCCCTGGTGCGTAACGGGACCACACAAGCCAGCGTCAGTGCGGTTTTTACTTTGGCGGTTGGTCACCCGGCTTATGCCTTGCTGGAAGAAGCCGGTGTTGATGGGGATGCTGGCGAGGATCTGGTGCTGCGTCGCACTTTGGGCGCTGATGGGCGCAGCCGGGCCTTTATTAACGATCAACCGGTTTCGGCGCGCCTGTTGCAGGATGTTGGCGGAAAAGTGTTGGAAATCCATGGCCAGCATGACGGGCAGGGGCTTTTGAATGCCGCTACGCATCGTGCTTTGTTGGATGATTACGGGAATTTGCAACCTGTGGCCGCGCGCGTGGGCGATCTTTGGCAAGCCCTGCAAACCGCCCGTGATCGCTTGCATGAAATTACGGCACGGCGTGAGGAAATTGAACAACAAAGCGATTTTGTGCGCGCCTCTCTGGAGGAATTGAACCGGCTCGACCCCATATCCGGTGAGGAGCAGACGCTGGCCGATGAGCGCGCATTTTTAATGCAGGCGCACAATCTGGCTGAAAAGGTAAAGTCTGCCAGCACCATATTACATGATGGCCGGGGGTTGGAGGCAGGGCTGTCCTCGGCGCTGGGCGCCCTGGAACAGGCCATCGCTCAATTGAGCGATGGCCCGCAATCGGAGACCGTAAAAGCACCATTGACCCGCAGTGCGGGTGCATTGGAGCGGGCACTGATTGAAATGAGTGAAGCGGCTCTGGCACTGGATGAAGCCGGGCAGGTGCTGGATGTGCGCCCGGAGCAGATGGACCAGGTTGAGGAGCGGCTGTTTGCCCTGCGCGCGGCGGCCCGCAAACATAATGTGGCGGTGGATGGACTGGCAGAGCTGCGGGCGGAACTGACTGGCCAACTGGATCGCGCAGAAAATCTGGCCGATGAAGAAAAAACCGCCAGGGTCGCCTTTGAAAACCTGCAAAAGCAATATCGCACTGCCGCCGAAGCGCTGGCGCAAAAGCGGGCGCAAGTTGGCAAGAAACTGGAACAGGTGCTGGCCAGAGAGTTGGCCCCACTGAAGATGGAAAAAGCCCGTTTTGCAGTGCATCAGACCTTGTTGCCAGAAGATCGATGCGGCGCTTCTGGTTGTGATCAGATCCATTTTGAAGTTAGCACCAACCCTGGCACCCCGTTCGGACCCTTGGGCGCGATTGCATCGGGGGGCGAGCTATCGCGCTTTTCGCTGGCCCTGAAAGCCAGTCTGGCAAGTAAGGATGGCCCTTCTGCCATGATCTTTGATGAAATTGATCAGGGCGTTGGCGGCGCGGTTGCCGATGCGGTGGGGCGGCGGCTGTCTGCTCTGTCGCGCGATGCACAAGTGTTGATGGTTACCCACAGTCCACAAGTGGCGGCCCGTGCGGACACCCAGATCAGGGTGGAAAAATATATCAAGGACAAAGCCACCCTGACCCGCCTGCGCATTCTGGATGCGGATGAGCGAAGGGAAGAAATTGCCCGCATGCTGGCAGGCGCTGATGTTTCTGACGAAGCGCGTTCGGCGGCGCGGGCCTTGCTGGAAACCGGTTAGGCCAGTTTGGTGTCGGCCGCTTGCCACAGATACCAACACGCGATGGAGCGCCAGGGTCTCCAGCGCTCGCCCATTTGCGCAAAGGCTTTGGCATCGGGCCTTGTCTCCAGACCATAGGCAATGGCGGCACCGTTTAGCAGGCCCACATCATTCAGCGGCAGTATATCTGGCCGCCCAAGGGTGGACATTAAAAACATTTCCGCCGTCCAGCGGCCTATGCCGCGCACACGGATCAGGCGCTCTATCACAGCTTCATCTTCAAGGGTGTGCAGGGCGCTTTGCGCCGGGATGGTGCCATCAAGCGATTTGGCGGCAACGTCTATCACCGCCAGCGCTTTGTTGCGCGACAGGCCAACGGCGCGCAATGCCTCCCAGTTTTTGGCGGCGAGTTCTTCGGGCGCAGGAAAGTCGTCCGTAAACAGGCCGGTAAAGCGCTTCATGATGGCGCTGGCCGCCGCACCGGAGATTTGCTGAAAAACAATGGTGCGCACCAAGGCGTTATAGGGGCTGATATCCGGGTTATGTTTAAGCGGGCAGGGGCCATGCCGGGCGATCAGCTTATCCATAACCGGATCGGTAGTCAGATGTGCACTGGCGGCCATAAAGGTCATCGCATCGCCTC
This sequence comes from Robiginitomaculum sp., assembly GCA_021776595.1. GTDB lineage: Bacteria > Pseudomonadota > Alphaproteobacteria > Caulobacterales > Maricaulaceae > Robiginitomaculum_B. The sequence goes on from JAJFFP010000028.1 coordinate 4,027, forward strand.
GATCCAGCCAAGCAAAAAAGGGCCAAGCGCCAGCAAGGCGGCATAGACCAGCCCGGCGGTTTTATTGCTCTTGAAGGCGCGCAAGCAGGCATCCGGGTCATTAAAATCAGTCTTTGTGATTTGTTCCGACAAGAAAAAAGCAAATAACAATACCGGCAGCCAGCTACCGACCAGCGCCGCCTGATTGCCCATGACTTCAGTCTCTTTTACACCGGCAAGGGCCAGCAATAACAAACAGGCCCCATAGATGAGTATCAAAGCTGATTTGGTATGCCGGCCAAACAGGCGCGCCGTTGATTTTACCCCGATCAGGGCATCGTCCTCTTTGTCCTGATGGGCGTAAATGGTATCATACCCCAGGGTCCAGAAAAACAGGCCTGCATAGGCCAGAAGGGCAGGGGTGGTAATACTACCGACGATGGCCACATAGCCAACCAGCACCCCCCAGTTAAAGGTCAGGCCCAGCCAGGCCTGTGGCCAAAAAGTAATGCGTTTCATAAAAGGATAGGCCAAAATGAGCGGGATGGCGGCCAGCGCCACGAGGCGGGCGGCGGCGGGCAGTATCAGCAACACGCCAAGGCCGACAAGGCATTGCACAAGCAGGAAAACCCAGGCGACTTTCAGGCTGATCGCCCCCGAAGCCAACGGGCGTTTGGCGGTGCGGGCGACTTGTGCATCTAAATCACGATCGACAATATCATTATAGGTGCATCCGGCACCACGCATGGCCACCGCGCCAACCCAAAAGGCAATCGCCAGCACCAGATCGGTGCGGCTCCAGGGGCGGTTCAGGTGCGCCAGCGCCATACCAACCCAGCAGGGAAT
>JAJFFP010000029.1 GCA_021776595.1 Robiginitomaculum sp.
TTGGAAAACCAGGTATTCAACCCTTCGGAAAATAGAATGGAAGTGGCAAACAGGCCAACGATAAATAGCGTAACAGCCATCCATTTTGAAACCAATTGGGCAACGCCATTGGCGGCGCGTTTGCTGGACAGACTATACGCCCCGACCATTACAAGATTGCCCAGCACGGTTGCAAAGGCCACCGCCAGGGCAAAGGCAAAGTTTTTCAGGCCATCTTCCGTTGGCGTCTGCGCCCAAAGCGTCGTAATCGCCGCTAAAAATGCAAGGGCGGAACCGAAGGATCCTAACAAGGTCAGGAAGGTGATATTGGTGTCTTTGAACATAAGACGAGTATTTCACAAAAAAGACGAAAAGCGCAAGCACTTTGGGACATACGCATTCAGATGACGTTCTCATCCTTCGGGCGCGCTCAGGATGAAACACACAGAACTAACGATAGCCCTTTTGCAAGGCCGCCAGCGCCTCGGAACCCGGACAGAGTGTTTCATACGGCATAGTGTTCAGGGCGCGAGCCGGCAATTTATTCATGGCCGCCATATCATCATGGGATTCATCAATATATAAAAGCCCGGTGACGATTTCGCCCTTGGCATCACGTTCGGCGATTTGCGTATAAGCCGCGCCGCGATCACGTGGATCATAGTCCTCGTCAATTTTGCGCAAAATGATGGAGCCGCCATCATGCAACTCCACCGGCACCGCTTCTCCTGCCGCATATGAAGTTTTGATCTCCTCGCTCATGGGAACATAGTCCGCATGCACCGCCGGGTGGTAATATTGATACGTATGGGCATAGCTCTTGGTGGAACCGGGGTGGTCATTAAAACTGACGCACGGTGAAATCACATCTATCAGGCCAAAACCATTATGTTTCAGGCCGGCCTTGATCAGCGGCACCAATTGTTCGCGATCGCCGGAAAAGCCGCGCGCGACAAAGCTCGCACCCAGCGACAGCGCCAGTGTCACCGGATCAATCGGAGGAGAGAGATTGATCTCGCCTTTTTTACTCTTGCTGCCAATATCGGCAGAGGCCGAGAACTGCCCCTTGGTCAGCCCGTAAACCCCATTATTTTCCAGCATATACAGCATATTCACATTGCGCCGCATAGCGTGGGCAAACTGGCCAAGCCCAATGGAGAGTGAATCCCCGTCCCCGCTTACGCCGATATAGGTCAGCCCCGCATTGGCCGCCGCCGCGCCAGTGGCCACCGATGGCATACGTCCGTGCACGGTATTATTGCCATGTGACTCGCTTAGAAAATAGGCGGTGGTTTTGGACGAACAACCAATGCCGGAAATTTTTACCGCGCGGTGTGGCTCGATCGATAACTCAAAGAAAGCCTTGGCCATACAGGCGGTTATGCTGTCATGACCACAACCAGCACAAAGGGTTGACATAGCCCCTTCATAATCATGCCAGGTCAGGCCCAGATCATTGCGCTTGGCGTGTTTAAGGTTAATATGCGGCTTGGCAAAAGAGGTCATGCGCTTTGCTCCTGGCGGGCGGCGGCCTTGATGTGTTCATGCACAAAATGCGAGGTCAATGGTTCCCCGCTATAATGCAGGATCGACGCTAATTTAGCGCGCGGAATTAGCGTTTCCAGCATCATCAGGCCACGCAATTGCGCATCGCGGTTCTGCTCGACCACATAAACCAGATCATGGGCTTCAACAAAGGCGGAAACGTCATCATTAAACGGAAATCCGCGAATGCGCATATAATCCAGATGCAGCCCCTCAGCGGCCAGCGTGTCGCAGGCCTCAAGCACGGCGCAATCGGAACTGCCATAAGCGATAATGCCCCAGCGGGCTTTGCCACCTTTGGCCATTTTGATCACAGGAGGCGGCACATGATCCGCCGCGCCGCGCCATTTGCGCACCAAACGGTCCAGCACTTCTTGATACTCTGCCTCATTCTCCGTGTAATCGCCATTGGCATTATGGCCCGAACCACGGGTGAAATAAGCACCCTTGGGGTGGGTGCCCGGCAAGGTGCGCCAGGCAATGCCATCGCCATCAACATCCTGATAGCGGTGGAAAACCTCCAGTTCTTCAATTTGTTCGACGTTAAGCACCTTGCCACGATCGGGTTGTCGAGCCTCATCCCATTTCAGCTCGTCCACCATCCAGTCATTCATGCCAATATCAATGTCAGAAAGTACAAAAACCGGGGTTTGATAGCGTTCGGCCAGATCAAAAGCATTGGCGGCCATAGTAAAACATTCCCCCGGATCAGCCGGGAATAAGAGGATATGGCGTGTATCCCCGTGGGAGGCATAGGCGCATAATTGCACATCGCCCTGCTGGGTGCGGGTCGGCATGCCGGTGGATGGCCCCACCCGCTGCACATCAAAAAGCACCAACGGAATTTCGGCATAATAAGCAAAGCCGATAAACTCACTCATCAGGGAGATACCCGGCCCGGAAGTAGGCGTGAACGCGCGGGCGCCGTTCCAGCTTGCACCAACCACCATGCCCACAGCAGCCAGTTCATCTTCGGCTTGAATGATGCAGTAATTATGCTCGCCGGTATCAGGATCAACGCGAAACTTTTCGCACCATGATTTGAACGCATCCATTAATGAAGTGGATGGCGTAATCGGGTACCAGGCCCCCACAGTGGCCCCGGCATAGACACAGCCAAGACCAGCGGCGGTATTGCCATCGATCATAATTTTACCAGCGGTATTGTCCAGCTTTTGCACATGAAAGGCCAGCGGACAGTCAAAATGCTCCATGGCGTAATCATAGCCCAGCGCAATCGCCTGCATATTCAGGTCAACCAGTTTTGGCTTTTTGGCAAACATCTCGCGCACCAGTGTGCGCACCACATCAACATCAATATCCAATAGCGCTGCCACCGCCCCGACATAGGCCATGTTTTTCATCAAAACGCGCGAACGCGCTGCCTTGAAAGCGCCATTACACATCTGCGCCAATGGCACCCCCAGCACAGTGACATCATTGCGCGACAACACATGCTGGCGTGGCCAGGTGCTGTCATAAATCAACACGCCACCGGGGCGCAGCGCGGCTATATCGCGGGCATAGGTGTTGGCATTCATGGCCACCATCATGTCCACATCGCCCGAACGCGCGCCATAGCCCTCGCCGGTTACGCGGATTTCATACCAGGTCGGCAGGCCCTGAATATTCGACGGGAACACGTTCTTGCCAACCACCGGCACACCCATGCGAAAAATGGATTTCATAAGCAGGCCATTGGCGCTGGCCGAGCCGGTGCCATTCACATTGGCCAGCTTGATGACAAAATCATTGACAGAGGGGGTACTCATCGCATGGCTTCCTTAAATCATGTCCTCGACATGGTTGATGATGATTTGCGCTTCCTGCATGTCCCAGGCTGCCGTGGGGCAGCGCTCGGCGCACAGGCCGCAATGCAGGCAGATGTTCTCATCCTTGATCATCACCCGCCCTGTGAAGGGCAGTGCCTCTGAGACAAAAAGAGTCTGGTCATCATTTAACGCTGGATTCTCCAGCACATGGCGCAGCGTATTTTCATCGGCATTGGGCGTGATTGACAGGCAATCTACCGGGCAAATATCGATACAGGCATCACATTCGGTGCAAAGCGGCGTATCGAAAACAGTCTGAACATCGCAATTCAAACACCGCTGCACTTCGGTGGCGGTTTGCTCTGGCGTAAAGCCCAGCTCTACCTCAACATCCAGGTCCTTGAACCGTTTGGCCAGTTCCACATGGGGCATGACGCGGCGATGGGCACCATCAAAACTGTTGGAATAGCGCCATTCAAACATGCCCATTTTGGTGCTGGAGAGTTTAAGCTCATCGATCGGGCGCACCGTTACCGGATTGCCTTCACAGAATTGATGAATGGAGATTGCTGCCTGATGGCCATGCTCCACTGCCCAAATAATATTTTTGGGACCAAAGGCGGCATCGCCGCCAAAGAAAACCCTTGGCTCGGTAGACTGGAACGTCACCTCATCGACCACCGGCATGTCCCATTTGCCAAATTCCAGACCCGCATCGCGCTCGATCCAGTCAAAGGCATTTTCCTGACCAATGGCCAGAATCACATCATCGCACGGGATCATTTCCTCGCCAGTGACCTTTTGGCCGACAATAGTGCCTTTATCGTCCAGCTCATACTCCATCAGCTCGAATACCATGCCAGTCAGCTTGCCATTCTTGACCACGAAGGATTTTGGTGAATGGTTGACGATAATTTCTACGTTTTCCGCTTCGGCATCCTCCAGCTCCCACGGAGAGGCCTTGAAGAAAGAACGCGGTTTGCGCGCCATTACCTTCACGTTCTTTGCCCCCAGACGCAAAGATGTGCGGCAACAATCCATGGCGGTATTGCCAACGCCGATAATCAACACTTTTTCACCAATGGATTTCACATGGTCAAAGGCCACCGATTCCAGCCAGTCAATGCCGATGTGGATGCTCGCGCCTCCCTCGGACCGTCCCGGCAGATCAAGCTCCTTGCCCTTGGGCGCTCCGGTGCCGACAAATACCGCATCATAACCTTCATCAAGCAGGGACTTCATGCTGCCAACCGGGCTATTCAGGCGCAGATCAACGCCCATATCTAGAATATAACCAAGTTCCTCATCCAGCACTTTTTCCGGCAGGCGAAAGGCCGGAATATTAGTGCGCATCAGACCGCCCGGCACGTCAAAACGTTCAAGAATTGTGCATTCATAGCCCAAAGGTGCCAGATCATTGGCCACGGTGAAACTTGCCGGGCCAGCGCCGATCAGGGCAATGCGTTTGCCGTTGGTCTGTGCCGGTTTTTTGGGTAGGCGATTGGTAATGTCATCCTTGTGGTCGGCGGCCACACGTTTTAGGCGGCAAATGGCTACCGGCTCATCTTCCACCCGGTCGCGGCGACAAGCCGGCTCGCACGGGCGATCACATACGCGGCCTAAAATGCCCGGAAACACATTGGATTCGCGGTTCAATATATAGGCATCCGAAAAACGCCCTTGCGCGATTAACCTGATATAGGCAGGCACCGGCGTATGGGTCGGGCATGCCCATTGGCAGTCGACCACTTTATGAAAATAATCAGGGTTGGCCGTATCCGTTGGCGGAACCCCGTTTTGCTGCTTCCACCCGTCGGGAGCGTTCATCCCGTTTACTCCAAAACCGAGAGAGTCGCCCCTCGCGAATGCTGAACCATTATAGGAAAACCTTTAACGAGGCAGGACGACGACCGCAAGCGCTTTCGTAAATGCGTGGTGGCGGGAGGGATAATACAGCCGCATCTTGCGTTTAGCAGCCCAGCCTTGAGGCCAGGCTTCTATAGATCAAAGCGGGTGCCATCCATCCTTCGAGACGATTGCCTCGCAATCCTTAACGATAATTAGGATGAGGACTAATACATAAATTATTGAATCTATAGCAGTATTTCCTCTCCTACGGGTGAATACATCCTTGGGAGAGGACCAAGGTAAGCGGAGTAACCTCGAACCGGAACTTCCGCTCAAATAGCGGGCGTCAGCATCGCGATAGCGTCAGAATAATGGTGGAGCCAGGCGGAATCGAACCGCCGACCTCTTGCATGCCATGCAAGCGCTCTCCCAACTGAGCTATGGCCCCAAAAGGTTCTGGCACGTCTTCTTCGTGCCAAGGGAGCGGCAACCTAATCGCCGTCGTGCAACCAATCAAGCGCTTTGATCAGCTCTCGTCCTGTTCCACATCAATATCAATTTCCACGTCTTCTTCGGCGTCATCGGCAAGGGCATCGGCGTCATCTTCAACGCCTTCTTCGGTAAAGCCTTCAGGCAATGCTGCGGCGGCGTCCGGGGTATCAGCATCGGCGTCATCATCGCCATCACCATCACCACCGGCCATGATGATCGGCTTGTCACCATCAAGCTCAAGAGATTTGGCTTCTTCCTCTTCAGCATCCAGGCCTTCAATACCGGCTTCTGCGTCTGTTGAAGATTTTACATCCTCATCAGCATCTTCTTCATCCTTGTCCACTTTTTCGGCTACCGGTGCTGTTTTTTTTGTGCTTTTAACACCGGCATCGGGGTTAAAGCTGTGTTCGCATTTTGGACAAACCGCCGGGCGTTTGTTCAGATCATAAAACTTTACAGCACATTCAGGACATATCTGTTTTGTCCCTGGATCAAATTTCGACACGTTTAACCTCATGAGTAATATTGGCGGCGTCGCTTGCCATGTTCCTGCGGCGCTGTCAAAACGATTTTTTCAGTCATTCAGTATGAAGTGTTTCTCACGGTGTCAACAACTCCTGCATCATCTCGTCCCAGCTTCCGCCTGCGCGGGAAAATACGTGTGCCCGGCGATAAATCAATTTCGCACCGTGCCCTGATCTTTGGAGCACTGGCGCAGGGACAAACCGGTGTGGATGGCCTGCTGGAAAGCGAGGATGTGATGCACACGCTTAAAGCCATGCGCGCACTTGGGGCAAAGATTGAGAAACAAGGCCAAAATGGGAAATGGCAGATTGACGGTCTGGGCATCAAGAAAGCCATCACGCCAGAAAGTGCTCTGGATTTTGGCAATGCCGGCACCGGGGTGCGGCTGAGTATGGGGCTAGTTGCCGGCTTGGGAATCACTGCCAGATTTATAGGGGATCAAAGTCTTTCCCGTCGCCCCATGGGCCGCATCCTGGAGCCACTAAAACGCCTGGGCGTTATTGTGGCTAGCCAGGATGGCTGTCTGCCGGTAACGATTCGCGGCATTGCGCACTTTCCAGCGCACCGCACAGAAATCAATATCGCTTCTGCTCAGGTCAAATCGGCTTTATTGCTGGCGGCACTGCGTGCAGATGGGGTGACCGAAATTATCGAACCTGCCATGAGCCGCGATCATAGCGAACGCATGTTAAGCGCCTTTGGCGCGGATATTACCAGCACCATGCTGGAAGATGGACGTCATCGGGTGGTGCTCAATGGGCCGGCGAAAATGCAAGCCTGTTCGATCAACGTGCCGGGGGATCCTTCTTCAGCCGCCTTTCCCATAACCGCAGCGCTTTGCATCCCCGGCAGTGACATTACCCTGCAAGGGATGTTGATGAACCCCACCCGCACCGGGTTCATTGAGACGGCGCGGCGTATGGGGGGACGTATAAAAATGCTAAATGCCAGGGAAAGTGGCGGGGAGCCAATTGCAGATTTGCGCATCTATGGCTCTTCCCTAAAGGGCATTACCACGGATCCATCCATGGCCCCCTCAATGATTGATGAATTTCCTGTGCTTGCTGTGCTGGCAGCCTTTGCCCATGGACCAACCATGATGTGCGGCATAGGTGAATTACGGGTCAAGGAAAGCGATCGCATTGCCCGCACAATAGATATGCTGGAAAGCATGGGAGTTCCGGTGCAATGCGGCGATGACTGGATGCGCATAGAGGGCACAGGGGCGGTGTGGGGCGATTCTGCCAGGACTACGGCAGTACCGGTGCGCACCGATGGCGATCATCGCATTGCCATGGCTGCACTGGTACTGGGGCTGGCGGCATTTCGTAAAATTCAAATTTCCGAACCGGAATGTATTGCCACTTCCTACCCGGACTTTTATCAAGACATGTGCGCGCTTGGTGCCAGGTTTCAAACGGAGGTCAACGCCTCATGCTAATTGCTGTGGATGGGCCATTGGCCTCCGGTAAAGGCACCATAGCCCGGCATTTGTCCCAATGGTACCATCTGCCCTATCTGGATACCGGCCTGCTCTATCGCGCCTGCGCGCTTGGCGTATTAAGAAAAAATGGCGATCCAGAGGATGAAGAAACTGCGCTAAAAAGTGCCAGAACTGTAGATCAGAAAGCCCTAGATGACCCGGAATTACGCTCGGCCCGCATTGGCGCGGCAGCATCCAAAGTGGCGGCCATACCAGCGGTTCGACAGGCGTTGATGGATTATCAGCAAAACTTTGCCAGAATACCGGGCGGTGCGGTGCTGGATGGCCGCGATATCGGCACGGTGATTTGCCCCCAGGCCGATATAAAATTGTGGATCAGCGCGCCGGCAGATGAACGTGCGCAGCGGCGCTTCCAGGAATTGCGCGCGCGCGGCGAGAATATCAGCTATGATGAAGTGCTGAACCAACTGAAAGAACGCGACACTCGTGATGCCGGCCGTAAAGAGGCACCCATGCTTCGTGCTGCAGATGCGCACTTGCTAAACACCGGTGGTTTGAGTATAGACGCGGCGTTCGAGGCGGCTCGGCGCATTGTTGATGCGACGAAGGCTGATCTTTCCTGAGAGTTCACTCTGAGAGTTCACTCTGAGAAACGAAATCCAAACAGCCGGTCCGGGGCCGCACTTGAACATAATCTGAAATTCACATGCCGCGCCTGTGCGGCAAGTCCGCTGCCGTATGTGTGTATGACAGTAGGCCCATTTTTTATTGCTCTGGAGCACACTTATATGTCCGTTACCGAAAGTCTGAATCCCACTTTAGATGATTTTGCACAAATGCTGGACGCCAGTTTTGGCGGCAAGGAAATGCTTGAAGGCCACGTTGTGTCCGGCCTCGTTACCGCTGTTGAAAGCGATGTCATTATTATTGACGTTGGTCTGAAAACCGAGGGCCGCGTTCCGGTTCGCGAATTCATGTTTAATGGTCAACGTGAAAAAGTTGAGGTCGGGGAAAAAGTCGACGTTTATCTGGAGCGGGTGGAAAATGCCTTGGGTGATGCGGTTCTTTCACGCGAAAAGGCACGCCGCGAAGAAGCCTGGGATCGTCTCGAAAAATCCTTTGCCGCTGGTGAAACTGTCAATGGTGCGATTATCGGCCGGGTCAAAGGCGGCTTTACCGTAGACCTTGGCGGTGCCAGCGCCTTCTTGCCGGGTAGTCAGGTGGACATTCGCCCGATCCGTGACCTTGGCCCGCTTATGGGTATGGAACAACCGTTCGCTGTATTGAAAATGGATCGTCCACGGGGCAATATCGTGGTATCACGCCGCGCCATCCTGGAAGAATCCCGCGCTGAACAACGTGCCGAACTGATCAATCAGTTGCACGAAGGCGAAGTGCGTGAAGGCGTGGTCAAAAACATTACCGATTACGGTGCATTTGTTGACCTTGGCGGCATTGATGGCCTGCTTCACGTCACCGATATGAGCTGGCGCCGGGTCAATCACCCCAGCCAGGTGCTCAACGTCGGCGACAAGATCAAGGTCCAGATTGTTAAAATCAACCCTGAAAGCCAACGCATCTCACTGGGCATGAAGCAATTGGAAGCTGATCCGTGGGAAGATGTAGCCGCCAAATACCCGATCGATGCCCGCTTCACAGGCCGCATCACCAACATCACCGAATATGGTGCTTTTGTTGAACTGGAAAGTGGCATTGAAGGCCTGGTCCACGTCTCTGAAATGAGCTGGACCAAGAAGAATGTGCATCCGGGCAAAATCGTTTCCACCTCACAGGAAGTCAATGTTGTGGTTCTGGATGTGGATCAGGAAAAACGCCGCATCTCCCTTGGTATCAAACAGTGTGCCGACAACCCCTGGGATGCTTTTGCCATGGAACACCCGATTGGCTCTGAGGTTGAGGGTGAAGTCAAAAACATCACCGAATTTGGCCTGTTCATTGGCCTTGATGGCATGATTGATGGTATGGCGCATTTGTCTGACCTTTCCTGGGAAAAGTCCGGCGACGAAGCCATTGCCGACTTCAAGAAAGGCGATATGGTCAAAGCCAAGGTACTGGACATCGATACCGGTAAGGAACGCATCTCACTGGGGATCAAACAGCTTAGCGGCGATCCTATGGATGAGGGTGGCTATAAACGCGGTGACATCGTCACCTGCGTAGTTAGCGAAATCACCACCGGTGGCATCGAAGTCACCATGGGTAAGGACGGCAAGGTCAAAGCCTTCATCCGCAAATCCGATCTCTCCCGTGATCGCAATGAGCAACGCCCGGATCGCTTTGCCGTTGGCGACAAAGTCGATGCCAAGGTAACCAGCGTTGATCGTTCTTCGCGCCGTATCTCCCTTTCCATCAAGGCCATGGAAGTGGATCAGGAAAAAGAAGCCATCGAACAATATGGCTCTTCCGACTCCGGCGCATCACTTGGTGACATTCTCGGAGAAGCCCTGAAAAGCCAGGGCGATAAAACGGAATAAGTATTCCACATTCAACAATACGATAAAGGCCGGGCTCACATGCCCGGCCTTTTTTATGTGTATTACCCCCTATCGGCTAATAGAGTATTTTGTGCACCATCGCCGATCAGCAGCGCTTACCCCAGTTTATAAGTTTTTTCTAAAAAATACACAGATTTCAAAGATGTCTGGTTGACGGCATAGGGCTTCCAATGCCAAGTTCCCCTTTCACGTGTGGGGCACGGAAAAAAGGCGGGATGGATAATGATCAAATCAGAATTGATCAACGCATTGGTTGAAGAAAATCCACATTTGTTTCAACGTGATATTGAAACAATTGTGGCCACTGTGTTGGAAGAAATAACGAACGCACTGGCTAATGGCGATCGTGTGGAACTGCGAGGGTTCGGCGCATTTTCCGTGCGCCACCGGGCCGCACGCACCGGTCGCAATCCACGTTCTGGTGCTTCTGTTGCCGTCAAGGCCAAAAGTGTTCCATTTTTCAAAGCAGGCAAAGAACTTCGTGAAAAAGTCGATGCCGCCAAGAAAAAGAAATAAATAATTTTCCCTGAATTATATAAATCGTAAATACCGGTCTTGATTTTCCTTCGCCCGGTCTAAAAAGATTTGTGCGCACTGCCCTCTTTGTGCTTGGATAGTTTGGAATCAAACCAAAGGGGACATTTATGCTTAAAGAATTCAAAGAATTTGCCATGCGTGGCAATGTGATGGATATGGCCATCGAGATTATAATCGGGGCGGCGTTTGGCCAGATTGTCAAATCCCTGGTCATTGCTGACCGAAATTCGTGACCTACTAAAAGCCAAAAAATAATAAAGGGGCTGACATAGCTAAGGGTTAAACCATTACTTGAACCACCATTTGTGGAGTGTTTTGTTGAGATTGGCAACAGGGCGGTAATTGAAGCGCCATTCGCACTCTTTGATAAACAGATGGAAGTGCTGTTTGGAGATGCCGTTATAAGCCCGTAGGTGGCGTTTGGCCTGGTTCCAGAAGTTCTCTATGCCGTTGATATGGTTTGATGGCTCGGCAAAGAGTTTTGAGTGGTTGATACGCAGGTGATGAAACTCGGAAACATCGAGCACATCATAGGCCCGAAAGCAATCGGTATAGACGATAGAATCCAGCTTCACCTTCTGCTTGATGATCGGGACAAGCGTTTGTGAGGAAGCGTTTGGGATGATGACCACATGTACACGCCCTTTGCGCTTGAGCAAACCAAACACCGCAACCTTGCCCGCTGCACCGCGCCCCCGCTTGCCCTTTCGGCGGCCACCGAAATAACTCTCATCAACCTCTATTTCACCACTGAAAAGCTCTGGTGTTTCTGCCGCCAGCTTAGTAAAAATCATCTCACGCAGTTTGTGGTAAAACAGGATCGCGGTGTTGCGATTAACACCTGTTAATTGCGCCGCAGAACGGGCCGTTACCCCAGCACAAAAATACTTGATAAGCTCATTTTGAATACTTGCAGAGAGCCTGCTCCGCCGCCTCGTCCTAACCATATGACATCAATAGCCTTTATATGCTATCTATGTCAGCCCCTTATAAAATAATAAACCTAGAAACAGAAATTTTGCAAAATGTGCTTACTTGCCAACCCGAAAACGGCTGCCGGTTTTTTCCAGTGTGCGGCCGATGACGTAGCCACCTAGGCCCATGGTGAGGAGGTTCCACATGCCGTCTGGAATATCAAGCACCACCGCCACCCCGCCAAAAGCCTGCACATAGGGCGCGATCAAATAATTATTGGCAATGATCGCAGTAAACGTCAGCATGGTCAGCGGCCGCCAGTTGCGCTGCATCCAGCTTTCGCCCTTCGCTTCGGCGACCAGAACATCGCGCGCCGCCTGGGTCAGCACGGTTTCCTGATCAATCAGCTTGGCCTTGATCTCTTGCTTGAGGGTGCGGCGCAAATCTGCATCCGGCACTGCCTTGTCGATTATGCCGGCAATAGGTGCGATAATGGAATTGATCAGCCCCATTATTCTCTCCTCTCATCCTGAGCCTGTCGAAGGCCGAGGGCCGGGCATGGTTCGACAAGCTCACCATGAGGGACAAGCTCACCTTGAGGGAGGTGTTTTGTTTGCTTCTCGATAACCTCATCCTGAGCCTGTCGAAGGATGGGATACGCCTCCCAGGGCAATTGAAAGTGCGGGCCATCGCGAAAACTTTTCCACGCCCCGCCCCATTCAAGAGGCACGTTTGTTTCCACCGCCGCCAATTGCATGGCCTGATTGATTTTATCATAAAGCGGCCAGTCCCAGCGCAGCGCGCTGCCCACCCAGGCCCCCAGATCGACCGCATGGCCGCTCAAATGACGAGAGTTCAAGGTTCGTGTCGCCCCGCTTTGGTAAAGCAGCTGCTGGCGCTCTTCTGTCCGCCGCCCCTCCAACACCGCAAAATCCACAGTGCTAAGCTGCAAGGCCCGGCGCACCACAAAGGCCAGATCCTTGTGCACTCCGGCAAGACGTTCTGATGATCGCGGCGACAGGGAAAAGCTGTTTTTATGACTGGATGGCGCATCAATACCCATATGAAACCCTCGCTAAATAAGGAATTATGCACCACAACCCAAGGTGTAGGATAACTTTCCTACAGCCACACACCTTGACGCCGGGCCGGGGGTGGTTTTGTTAGCGTTTATGAGCGAGCAAGCAGACAAACCGGCGTTGGGTTTTCCTGAACCCTCGCTTTCCGACTGGCGCGTTTTGGCTGATAAAGCCCTGCGCGGTGCAGACTTTGAGCAGACTTTGGTGCAACGCACGGCCAGCGGCATCGCCCGTGGCCCGTTGCGCACCGCCGCCGATGATCCCAAGAATTGTGGCGTTCCAGGTGCATTCCCCTTTGTGCGCGGGATAAATGCCAACGTAAATCGGGACCGGCCCTGGCATATCACCCAAAGTTACGCCATGGCCGACCTGGCAACGGCCAATACGGCCATACTGGATGATCTGGCCGGCGGGGTGAGCGCCTTGCTGCTCTATCTTGATCCGGCAGGCAAAGCCGGTATTGCCGTGCGCACGCTGGATGATCTTAAAACCGTGCTGGGCGGGGTGGACCTTTCCATAGTGCCGGTTTTGTTGCAGGCGCGGCCATTAAACGCCGCCTATGCGGCCATGCTGGTTGCCTGCTGGGAGGGCATTTCAGCGGACAGGATTGAGGGCGGGCTGGGCTTCTCCCCGGTGGGGCAAACCATCCGCCACGGTATGGATTTTTCTTTACTGCCAGAAAAACTTGGTCGCACCGCCGCCTTCGCCCGCTGGGCCGCCGATCACGCGCCAAAAGTTTCCACCGCGATTATCACCTCATCACTGATCCACGAAGCGGGCGGCTCGGACGCGCTGGAACTGGCCTTTGCTGCCGCTGGCGGGGTCAGTTATCTGCGTTTCATGATTGAATATGGCCTTTCCCCTGATGAGGCGGCCAATGCCATCATCTTCTCATTATCGCTGGATGCAGATGTGCCGCTGGGCATAGCCAAATTACGCGCCGCGAGGCGCATCTGGGCACGCATTGCCCGCGCCTGTCAGGTTAGCGATATATCCTCGGCTGCCCGTATTCATGTGGGCACTTCAAAACGCATGATGAGCCGCCTTTCCCCCTACACCAATATTTTACGCACCAGCACTGCCGCCTTTGCCGCTGCGGCTGGCGGTGCCCAGTATATCAGCGTCGAGCCTTATGATCTGGCCCTTGGCACCAATGATACCGGCGCCCGGCGCATCGCCCGCAATGTGCAGATTATTTTGCAAGAAGAAGCCTGTACCGGTGCCGTGATGGATCCGGCAGGCGGCGCGTATGCCATTGAAAAGCTGACTGATGATCTGGCCCAGGCTGCCTGGAAAGTTTTTCAGGACATTGAAAAATGCGGCGGTCTTGTCAAGGCCGCACAGTCTGGCTGGCTGGGCAAGACCATAACCGCTGAGCGTGACGCACGCCTGCAAGCCATCCGTGAGGGTCGCTATAAACTGGTGGGTGTAACCGACTTTGTGGATGGCACACAAACCATTCCCCCCGCGCCCGAACCCTCACCAATACCACCTGGGCCAAAATCACCGCCATTCCCCGATAATTTTAGTGTCGATGATTTTGTGGCGGCGGCCAAAGCCGGTGCCATGTTACCTCCCATGGATTTACCCAACCCCAATCCGGCGTTTACCCCGACCAGTCTGTGCGCCCCGTTTGAAGAAGAGCACAAAGGGGATGGCCAATGAGCAAAGCGGTAACATTTCCAGATTTTACCACCCTCGCCCTTGATACCATGGCCACCCCTGGCACGCCGATAAACCGCACTGCACAGCAAACCCCGGAAGGGATAGCCCTTAAATCTGCCTACGGGCCGGATGACCTAATGGGCTTGCCTTACACCAACACACTGCCCGGAATGGCGCCCTTTGTGCGCGGCCCCTACCCCACCATGTATACCCAGCGACCCTGGACGGTGCGCCAATATGCCGGGTTTTCCACCGCCGAGGATTCCAATGCGTTTTACCGGCGCAATCTGGCGGCCGGTCAAAAGGGGCTATCCATTGCTTTTGATCTTCCCACCCATCGTGGTTATGATTCCGATGACCCACGGGTCGCAGGCGATGTTGGCATGGCCGGCGTGGCCATAGACAGCCTGTTGGACATGCGCATTTTGTTTGATGGTATCCCGCTTGACAAAATGTCAGTATCGATGACCATGAATGGCGCGGTTTTGCCCATTTTGGCGCTCTACATTGCCGCCGCCCGCGAGCAAGGCGTTGAGCCAAAAGCCCTGACCGGCACGATCCAGAATGATATTCTAAAAGAGTTTATGGTGCGCAATACCTATATCTACCCACCAAAGCCTTCAATGCGTATTGTATCGGACATATTCGCCTATGCCTCGACGCATATGCCAAAGTTTAATCCCATTTCCATTTCCGGCTATCACATGCAGGAAGCCGGGGCGAGCGCTGATCTGGAACTGGCCTACACCCTGGCCGATGGCATAGAATATGTGCGCGCCGGTATCAAAGCCGGCATGGATGTTGATCGTTTTGCCCCCCGGCTTTCTTTCTTCTGGGCCATTGGCATGAAGCCGTTTATGGAAATGGCAAAGCTGCGCGCGGCCCGTTTGCTCTGGGCGCAACTCATGCGCGATAACTTCGCACCAAAAAACCCAAAATCCCTGTGCCTGCGCACCCATTGCCAGACCTCTGGCTGGTCGCTAACCGCGCAGGATGCTTATAACAATGTCGCCCGCACCTGTTTTGAGGCCATGGCCGCCGCCGATGGCGGCACCCAGTCCCTGCACACCAATGCGCTGGATGAGGCTTTAGCCCTGCCCACCGATTTTTCAGCGCGCATCGCCCGCAATACGCAATTATTTTTGCAATATGAGGCCGGTATTACGACCACCATTGACCCCTGGGGTGGCTCTTATTTTATCGAGCGTCTGACCGCCGACCTGGCTGCCCGTGCCATGGAACACATCGAAGAAGTGGAAGCGCTTGGCGGCATGGCCAAAGCCATTGAGGCGGGCATACCCAAATTGCGTATTGAAGAAGCGGCAACCCGCACCCAGGCCCGCATTGACAGCAGCACACAAACCATTACCGGGGTCAATAAATTCACCCTGCCCGCCGGAGAAGAAGATAATGTGCCGGTTTTGAGCGTGGATAACGCCAAAGTACGCAGCCTTCAGATGGCGCGCCTCAAGGCTTTGCGTCAGGAGCGCAACGAGGCAGTAACGCAAAAAACCCTCGCCGCCCTGACAGATGCCGCCAGAGATAACACCGGAAACCTTCTTGATCTAGCGGTTAAGGCCGCCAGCGCGCTGGCCAGCGTCGGAGAAATTTCCAGCGCACTGGAGGCTGTTTATGGTCGTCATTCTGCCACCCCCAAAGCGCTC
The DNA here is from genome assembly GCA_021776595.1 of Robiginitomaculum sp. GTDB lineage: Bacteria > Pseudomonadota > Alphaproteobacteria > Caulobacterales > Maricaulaceae > Robiginitomaculum_B. The sequence continues at coordinate 15,982 of JAJFFP010000029.1, forward strand.
AAAGGGGTTTACTTAAAAGAAGGCGGCGATGATCCATTGATGAAAAACGCCAAACAGGCGGCTGAAATATTCACCAAAGAATATAACCGCCGCCCCCGTATTTTGATCGCCAAGCTGGGCCAGGATGGTCATGATCGCGGCCAGAAGGTCATCGCCAGCGCGTTTAGCGATCTTGGCTGGGACGTCACCATTGGCCCGCTGTTTCAGACACCATCCGAAGCGGCGAAACTGGGCATGGAAAAAGACGTCGATATAATTGCCGCGTCATCCCTGGCCGCCGGGCATCTAACCTTTGTGCCAGAACTTAAATCCGCCCTTGATGCGGCCAAGCGCAATGACATAAAAATCATTGTCGGCGGGGTGATCCCACCCGATGATGTGACCACCCTGAAATCCATGGGTGCCGCCGATGTATTCCTGCCCGGAACAGTAGCCGCTAAATCAGCACTGGATTTACTGGACATGCTAACCCAACGCCGCAATACGCCTTAAATTTCCTGTTATTTTGCGGCTAGTCTTTGGTTCACCAACCCGGCCATATCCTTCGACAGGGCCGGGATAAGGATATAGTCTTGCAGTATATAGACTATGGCAACACATTCAGGACAGCGCTTTTCTTGTAAACATCAAAATCAATGTCTTTGATGTTCAGGCTGCGCAGCATGGTTCCCAGCCCGAAAACCGTCATCAACTGCAAATACGCACCCAGAAAAACCGGCTCGAACCTGTCCAGATGATAGACATTGACCAGATCCATAATTATCAAGAAAAGGCTCATGAATATGCTGCTATAAACATGGACTTTTATCACGCCACCAATTTGCTTTTGCCGATCCTGTGTCGCTTGATACGGGTCAAATTTTTGACCACGAATAAATCTGAAAATCGTATATGCAAACAACAGGTTGATAGCGGTAATACCAACAATCGTGACGTATTGGTTCCATTCCCATGGTGTGGTTTGCCTGTGCTCATAAACATAGAACACCAGCCAGAGCACATAGAGAAGAACGGCCAGAGCGACATAAAGAGGAGAGATAAAATCGAACAAATGGCGGGGCTTTAGATCGGCAGTTCGGGTGGTGGGTAAGGCTGCTTCACGCATAAGTTTATACCAGCGCCATGTCGATAATTCCATCAGGATGTGAGGAACCATTTGCAAGAAAAAGAAAAACATAACAAAAATCAGGTCCTGCTTTTCCTTGATTGTGCTTGGCAAATACCCGCTCACCGCCATCGCCACTAAAATACCTGTGCCAAAAAGGGCGATAAAGCCGTTCATCATGGCATAGCGGCGCAAGCCTTTGTCGATAACCTTGACCGGGTCAGCATAATAGGAATTGAGGTAAAGTTTTGGATATTCAGAGGCAGGATAGTTTTTCAGGACATATCGATTACGGTCAATAAGTTTTCTTGGATAATAGACAGACACCAAAAATATTTGACCCAGAAATACCGCATAAAATAAAAGCTCAATTAACATATCAATTGTCCTTGTGGTTATGATTATTCATGGCGTTGGCAAAGGCGATGCGTATCTCTGAATCGGTAACGCCGGCCTCTCTCAATCGTTTTGTAGTATCGCCAAGTTTCGCCAGCGCCCATTCATTAAGATCTACAGCACTATTTACCTTGGCATCGGGATGAATGAAGGAACCGCGATAGCCTTTTGCCTGAATGACGCCGTCCCGCTCCAATAACCGGTAGGCTTTGGCCACCGTTTTGTTATTCAGGCCGAGATCATTGGCAAGTTGGCGAATTGATGGCAGGGCATCACCCGGCGCAATTTTATCGTTCAGCACCGCCTGTTTGATCTGCGCAACCAATTGCGCAAACAAGGGAATGTGATCCTCGATATCAATCGTTATTTCCATATGTCACACGCATTATTTGTACCATTTGCGCTACGGGTACGACTGGCACATAAATAATGCAAGTGAATTTTGCAGCATAAGCAAAATTCAAATTACGAAGACGTGTGGCCTTTATCTTTCAATAGCCACAGGATGAGAAAAAAGTGTAAACCCATGCTAAATGTTGAGGGGCGATGTTTAGGAGTTTCGAAAGATCGGCTTGTCGAAACATGAATGGCACCATATGGGTGTGCGTTTCTCCATCCTTCGACAGGCTCAGGATGAGGTTAAAGCCTATTTACTGCGTCCTCATCCCCGGACCTGATCCTCAGGATGAGGCCATGGAAAGTATATTAACAAACTCATGCTGAGGCGGCGCGCAGCGCCCTCGAAACATGGAGGGCAAATTGCCGGTAATATACCCTGCAAGCGCCAGCGTTGGACAAGAGTAGGCAATCCCCCACGTTTGAAAACAGGACACGGCCAGGAAACCAGCCACTTTCTTCTCCCATAGGGAGAAGAGTAAGATGAGGGGATGGAGCGCTATAAGGCATATCTTTGCATTTGCGTTTATCAACTCACAAGCCCCTCACCCCGGCCCTCTCCCGCTTTCCTTTTGGGGGAGAGAGGGAGTTATCCCGTGCATAGACTGACAAGGGACACTTTGAGGGTCACAACTACCCCTTAATGACCCTCGCACTGACCCTGAAATGCCCCTAAAGTGACCCTTATCGCCCTTTTATGGACCCTTAAATCAGGCTTATTGACCCTTATTGGCCCTGTGTTTTTTGGGGGTTAAATATTTTTTGGTGCTATCGCCTATCGGCACCATGAGCACACTTACCCCCGCCTACGCAAAGCCGCGTATAATCGGGCAATTTGGAAGTGAGAGAACGTTCAACTGGTGATGTCTGGCACATGGAAAACCGCACGCAGACCGCCGGTTTTGCCGTTGTGCAAGGTAATATCCCCGCCGTGGGAGCGGGCAATGGTACGGGCGATTGCCAGGCCAAGACCGGCGCCCCCGGTATCTGCATTGCGCGAGCTTTCCAGGCGAACGAAGGGGGCAAATACCTCTTCAAAGCTGGACTCATCCATGCCGGGGCCATCATCTTCGGTGATAATGTAGATATTGTCCGCATCTTTGTGGAGGCTTAGTCGGGCGCATTTGCCATACCGGACGGCATTATCGATCAGATTGCGCAAGGCCCGGCGAATGGCACCGGGGCGCACACGGGCGGTAAGTTCGGGGATGTCAGCAGCGAGGGTAACATCATTGCCCATGGCGCAGGCTTCTTCACACAGGTCAGATAACAGTGAAATCAAATCAGTTTTCCGGGTCTCCTCATGATAATCTTCCTCACGGGCGAAACTGAGACTGGCCTCGGTAATGCGGTGCATTTCCTCGATGGTTTCAATCAGTTTTTCCCGTGTCTCTGGCTCGTCAATCATTTCAGCGCGCAACCGCAAAGTGGTAAGCGGGGTGCGCAAATCGTGGGACATGGCCGCCAGCATACGGGTGCGATCCTGCATGAAACTGCCAAGGCGCGAACCCATAAGGTTAAAAGCCTTGACGGCGGTGCGCACTTCCTGCGGGCCTTCCTCATCCAGAGGTGGCAGGTGTTCGCCGCGTCCCAATGCCTCGGCGGCCTCGGCCAGATGTTGCATGGGCCGGGTTTCAGTGCGCACCACCAGCACGATAACGCCGCCTACGGACAGGGCTAAAAGCCCAAGAAAAAGGGCACCATTTAGTGACCAAATAGGCGGCGTTCTGGGCTTGAAGGCACCTTTCAGCCAGCGGCCATTATCCAGTTGCAAGGCAAGATCAATAGTGCCTTTTTCTTGCGCACGGCGATAGGCATTCTGAATAAATTTGGCCAAATGCCGATCTGCTTGCGGATTGCCTTGTGGAAAAACAATGCGTTCCAGGCGTCTGGAATGCTCTTTTTGTAATCGCTCCGGGTTATGAATTTGCCTGTCATCAATGCGCACAGTGATGGTATTTTTGGCTTTATCCTTGAATTTTGGAGGCAGGAAGGGCGCCGGTGGTTCTTGCCGATTGTCAAGTGGATTGATGACCCAAATTTTACCATCACGCTGCACTTTTGTTAAGCGGCCATCCTTGGCAAGCTGAATGGAATAGTCATCAGCCATATCATTTGGTTTGCGGCTGTTTCCCCTGGAAAAAGAATTGGCTGCTGATTTATGTTCGCTCAATTGCTCGATAATGATTTGGTTCTCATTGTTTTTTTTATCAAAAAAGCTGAAGCGAAAATCATCGGTGGTGGCAGCGTGCAGGGTATTCTGCCAGTTATTCTTGCCGCTTTGCTCCAATATGCGTGAAACCATGGTTATGCGGGTAAGCGCATCTTCTTCTGCAATGCGGGCCAACATACGTTCGTTACTGATACGATGTAAGAATAGCATTAGGACTAGCGCCAGCGCGAGGACCAGCATTAGCCAGAAGATCAGGCGCCCGGCCAGGCTTTGCGGCCAAAAGGCTTTCATGAGGTAGCCTCCTTCCGGGCGTTAGACTGCACATGGGCGCATAACATATAGCCATCGCCCCAAATGGTTTGAATCAGGGTGGGGTGTGCCGGATCGCGCTCTATCTTCTGGCGCAGGCGACTGATCTGGTTGTCTATGGCCCGGTCAAAGGCTTTTGCTGCCCGGCCTTGCGTCAGGTCCAGCAATTGATCGCGGCTGAGCACCTGATTGGGTCGGTTCAGTAAAGTGCGCAGGAGTTTGAACTCGCCACTGGAAAGGGAAATTTTATTAATCCCGTTAAATAAAGCGCGTTCGGAGGCAGACAATCTCCAGCGATCAAAAGTCCAGCTATTGTGCGCCTCTTCCTGCTCAATACGCGCCCGTCCCTTTTCGCTTCGCCTTAACACAGCACGGATGCGCGCGAGCAACTCACGCGGGTTAAAGGGTTTGCTTAAATAGTCATCGGCACCGATTTCCAGCCCGACAATCCGGTCTGTATCTTCGGCCATGGCGCTAAGCAGGATCACAGGCGGGCCATTGGTTTCGCGTAAATACCGGCACAGGGACAGGCCGTCTTCGCCGGGCATCATAATGTCGAGCACCACCAGTTCAAAAGCACCTGCGCTTAACTGGCATCGTGCATCAGAGGCATCTTTGGCCTTACTGGTGCGATAGCCCTGGCGGCGCAGGTAACGCCCAACCAGATCGCGAATATCTCGATGGTCATCAACCACCAGAATGTGTGCACCTGCTGTCATGGTGGCATTATAGCGCCGATATGGCGGTGCTAATATGAAAAACTGTCCAATTGTATATCCAGCGCCCGTTTTCGCGACATTTCGCTACAATTGCAGACGGTTTTGCGCGCGACCATAATGTTGTTCCGGGTCATATTAGATGTATTGCGCCACAGAGCGCTGACCAAATTGGAGAAAATTCATGACCAACAAGATACTTTTAGGGTGTAGCATCAGTGTGCTTGCTATGGGCTTTATGACCATGCCAGCAGTGGCGGCAGATAAGGCAAAATATAAAACCGTTTCCAAAAGTGGGA